>CALHTF010000030.1 GCA_938038815.1 uncultured Acidimicrobiales bacterium
TCACGCCTTTGGTCGTCCGATCATCATGAACCAGTCGATTGCGTTCATGCTCGCCGACATGGCAACCGAGATCGACGCCTGCCGCCTGCTCATCCAGCGTGCGGCATGGCTCGGCAAGAACGGCAAGTTCCAGAACGCCGAGGGTTCGATGGCCAAGATGAAGGCCGGCCGCACCGCAACCTGGGTAACCGAACGGGCCATCCAGATCCTCGGTGGTTACGGCTACACCCGTGAGTACCCGGTCGAGCGCTGGCACCGCGACGCCAAGATTCACGACATCTTCGAAGGCACCGAGCAGATCCAGCAGCTAGTAATCAGCCGTGCGATCTCGGGCCTGCGCATCGAGTAGCAGTTCCTGCTCATCGCAACCATCTTGAACAACGAGACCCAAGCCGTCGTCCTTCGGGGCGGCGGCTTTCTCTTTGCCTCGAAACCGGAGCTATTCGGTGGTGAGCATCGACCGAACAGATCCTCCCGCGGGAGCGTCTGAACAGCGCAAAGTGACTATCTCAGCACTGTCGGTCACCAAATCCGTCCGCGGGTGCATCTGACTAGCAGACGGTGACCACCCTGCCACCCAAGGTGAGCGATTCGCATTCGTATCGGTCAGGTAAGTCCAACCCAAGCCGGTAGTCGCTCTGTGCAGAAGACAAGCGTCGAGGTGCCGGGATCGAGCGGCCTGATCGCAGAGTTTCGGTTGGTGATATGTGCTGTGAGTATTTCTTTGCCGGTTGGCGGAGGTCGGTCAGGATGGTGGCTGGTAATTCAACGTGACCCAGATATGTGCTTGCCTGACCGTTTTGGTTAGTGCACTTGAGCCGATTTGTCCGTTGAGTTGCCAGCGCCGGCCTGACCCGCTGTTGTTGTCCTGATCAGAAGCTTGTCCACCAGGTTTGGTGTGACCCATCACAGTCCTGTCGCAGCAGTTTTCTTCCAGGCCGGCACTGACCGTTTCAGCGCCCTTAAGGAGGCACTTTTCTTATGCTTGCAGAACTTGTTGATCACGTCATTGGCGTGGACCCAGATCGAGATTGGATCACTGCCGCCGTCGTCGACGCCAAAACGACAGGCGTCGTCGCTACGCAACGGTTCCCGGCGAACGCTGGCGGCTATGACGAAGCTATTTGTTGGGCTGGTTCGTTCACTGTTGATGGTGAACGGGCGTGGGCGATCGAGGGCACCGCTAGTTATGGCCGCGGCCTCACCGCGGCGTTGACTCGTGTTAGCGAGTGGGTGATCGAGTTCGATCGGCCGCACCGAAAGGCGTCAAAGGACGGAGCGAAAACCGACGCGCTCGACGCGGTGCGAGCGGCCCGCGAAACGTTGGGTCGTGACCGTCTACACCAGCCCCGTTCCCATGACGGGCATCGTGAAGCCCTACGGGTTCATACGGTGACCAGGGACGGAGCGGTTCGTGCTCGGACTGCGGCGATAAACGAGTTGAAGGCTTTGGTCTTGACCGCACCCGATAATCTTCGTGAAACGCTGCGAGGCCTAACCACCCGGGCGTTGGTGAAACGTTGTGCCGGGTTTCGCGACAGTGCCCAGCGGCCGATCGCGCAGCGTTGTGCTCATAACACGATGCGGTTGATCGCTCGACGGATCACAAATTTCAACGACGAGATCGCTGTTCATGACGCGGCGATCAAGCGTCTTGTTGATGAGGCGGCACCGCAGCTGGTCGCTGAGCCCGGCATTGGGTATGTGACTGCTGCGATGTTTTACGTGGCGTGGTCGCACCCAGGAAGATGCCGCAACGAGGCCGCTTATGCACGCCTCGGCGGTGTTGCCCCGTTGCCGATCGACTCAGGTCAGAACCAGGACCGACATCGGCTCAACCGGGGCGGTGATCGCCAGCTCAACAAAGCGCTTCACATCGTTGCGCTCACCCGCCTGCGATGTGACGAAACGTCCCGCGATTACCGGGACCGGCGACGTTCTGAAGGCAAAACCGAACGCGACGTCCAACGCTGCCTCAAGCGCTACATCGCCCGCCAAGTCTGGCGACTCCTCGAGCAACCACACGCCGCCAAAACCACCCTTTGACAAAACCACCCTTTGACAAAACATAGAAGTATCGGCTCTAGGTACTTACAAATTGCGGCGGATCGGCTGTCCGGCCGATCCACAGCTTTGCGGAACGCGACGTTGTTCCGCCTTGGGTTACATCCCCCTCGAATGACCGGGCGAAATGAAGAGCGAATCGAGGGCCGGGCTGCGAGCATCGATGAATGATTCAGTTTCGAGTGGCATCTTCAGACGACATCAATGACATCGTCGATTTATGGCATCGCGAAGGTGGCCCCACGCGGCATGCGGGGAGCCTCCGCGAGGCAACAGTTCTATTCGAACGGGACCCTGAAGCGATCTTGACCGCAGTGAGTGACGGGCAAATTGTCGGAGCAGTAATCGCTGGATGGGACGGTTGGCGTTTCCATATCTATCGCCTTGCGGTCGACAGCTCATCACGTCGACTGGGAATAGCGCGTCGCCTCATGGATCTCGCGCATCAGCGCGCTGACAAAGTCGGGGCTGCGCGTGTCGACGCGATGGTCGATCCCGCTAACTCAGCAGCCATCGCTTTCTGGGAAAGCATCGGGTACGGGCTCGACCGAGATTCTCGATGGAGCTTGCTCCGACAGGGTTGAGGTCAATGCTTCACGAAATGTTCAATTACGACGTTGGGTGAATCGCAAGGTGGTCAGGGCATTTCGTTAGGAGTTTCGCCGAGGTGGTGCGAGCCGTGTTGAAGCCATTGTGATGCGCTTACCGCGAGCTCGTCTCTTGAGCGTTGAAGGTAGTCGGCGATGATGGCGTCAGGAATCACGCCCTGCCACCTACCGCTACCGCCTTTGTGGAAGAACGACGCCGAACCTCCTACGTACAAGCGGTCTAAGCCTTTATCGTTCTCGCGCATCGAAGCAAGAGAGCACCGCTCGAGAACCGCTTCCCATTGACTTTCAGCTACCTCGAGGTTGAGAAACCCGGCCACTCGCTTCATCTCGTATTCCAGATCGCGGGTGAGGTCGGCGTAGTGCACGAACAACACATTGGGTTCGAGGCGTCGTGGCCACCACGACGCGAGGTGCCGCAATGGTGAACATATCGTTAGCCACTCTTGGTAGAGCCGCTCGTAGTCGCCCTCAAACTGGAGATCGATTGGCGCAAGCCCGTCTTTTTCAGCCAGTTCGTTCATCGCTGCGACAGCTTCGGGCCGCATATGGCGGCGATGGTTTCCCCATGACATCAGGGCGTCTCGGCCATCTCGATAGACGACGATGTAGGAGCAGTCCGGATCGAATGGTGCGCAGTCTGCGGGACTGTGCGTCTTGATTGACCGCCTGTGTTGCTGGGCGTCGAGAAGTGCGACGATTTCGTCGATAGGGCGGATTCTCATATCAATCCAACGGGCGAGTTCTCGCCGCGAGCCAGGCGCATCGCCACCTGGCCACAGCAGCGAATGGACAACTTCTTGCATCCAGGTCGTGCCGCTTTTGGGTGGCGTGCTGACGACGATGTCTCCAGCCCTCGTCTCGAAATGGTCCCAACGGCGACTGTCCTCGATGTTTGTTACGAACTCCCCAAGATCGCTCATCTCCTCAGATGCTAGAACCCCCGAACATGTGCCGCCGCTCACTGCCGCTTTGCTAGTCCGGAATTCTCAGCGCTTCGAATGACCAAGGGTGTAGTCGCTCGGCGGATGACAGGCACAAGTGCCGATATCTGGCGAGTTTTCGGATTTGTGGTGTAAGACAATATCGAGCGGCACGACCCGCTCCGTTTGTTAGAACGAATCAAAGGTGTTGGCTTCCCTTTGGTCTTCGAAGCTAGTTGCAGCCTTTGGTTGTCTCGGCCTGGCATTGTGCGCCGCCTCGACCGCCTCGGGCTATGTCGTTGCCGCCCCCGCCGCGCAGGATGTCGGCACCGCGTCCGCCGTTGAGAACGTCGTGACCTGGGCCACCGCAGATGATGTCGTTTCCGCCTCGGCCCAGGATCGTGTCGGCGCCCCGTCCGGCGAAGATCACGTCTTTTCCTGGGGTGCCTCGTATGACTTCTCCGGCATCGGTTCCGACGATCGTCGCTTGTTGGCCACGACAGCGGAACTTGTTGTCTGGTGCGTAGCGGAGAAACAGATCGAGCCTGACTGTTTGTCCGGCTCTCAATCGGCCGACCGCTGGCGGCGATAAGTGCCAGTCAGGCCAGCCGCTGTCGCTCTCGGAAATCTTGAACGTGCACTTGCCCGGGGCGCGGTTCTCCTGTCGGACCGCCAAGAATCTTGGTGTGTTCTCCACAAGCTTGAAATCGCTCTCGGTAAGTTGTGATTCGCTGATTTCGCCGTTTCCGCACTGCCACTCGATTTCTGGAAAGCCGCCTTCTAGCGAGCTTGGACCGTGCATATGCAGAGCAAGTTCGAGCTGGCCGCTGGGCCCATCGATGCGCTCAAAATGGAAGTTGATATCACCGCGGTTACCGTCGCTGAGGTCGACCACGCGGGCGAATGGTATTGACTGACGCCATCCCGGCGGACTCTCTACAGCGGCGATCCCAACCTGGGGTATTGATCGCGATCTCGGATTGCGGGCCTCAAAGGTTGCGTGTCCGTCGGCAAGGTCCTGCGCAGTAATCAGAAAGCGCTCATGACTTCCTTGGAACGCCAAAAGGTATGCCGTGACGAACTCGATGTGGTCAAAGTCCGGTGGCCCATCGTCGAGATCGACAGTCACGTTGATGGTGACGTTGTCGCCCTGCGCCTCCACGACTTCGGAACTCGCAAGCAAAGCACCAGCCACGCCCAACACCGCAAAGCCATAAGACAGATTCTTCAGCATTCGGTCTCCGGTAATCGCCGACTATGACTTTACTCCGACCCTCATCAGCTTCGTCAATCAAAAGCCCTCGCCCAGTGACACACAGTCCTTCATGAATCTTCGGTTTCGGCCGCGGTGCCGTAAATACGGGATCTCTACGGTTTGCGAGAAGCCCAGGAAAAGCGCATCCGTGCCGATCACGCGCGGGTGCTTTCGGTTGGGTCCGTCGCCCGATCTGGGCGCCTTCGTCTAACCAGCGGGGTTCGACTGTGAGTGAGGGTTAGGCCACCTCTAGTGACTAGATCCGCCCGCGGACGCACTTTGTCCAAGTGGGCAAAGCGAGATTGCCGACAGGTTGGCGGTTGGTCAAGAAAACAAGCGTGGTCGTGTGTCGAAGCCAAGAGAAGTTGGCTTAGGCGGGTTCTGGTAGCAGCTCGAAAGCGTCGGTGTGGGTTGGTCTCACGACGGCGAAATCTCGGTGGTTGAGAGTGGCGATCCGGTTTTGGCTGTGTTGCTCGGCTGCGGCGATGAGGCTGGAATCGACGAGACCGAGTCCGAGATCTGTGTAGGTGTCGATGAGGTCGGCACATCGTTGGTAGAGCGCGGCGGTTAGATCGATCACAGTGATCCTTCCTGCTGCGATTGCGGTAACGAAGGCCGACTCGGCTGCGACGCCGAGCCGCGATTCGATCATCCAGGCCGTCTCTGCGACAACTGGCCCAGTGGTTGTGAGCTCGCCTCGATGAGCCTGCAATAGGCGGCTGCATTCTAGATGGGACGGCTCGTCACGGTCCGCGGCTGACAGAAACACACCGGTATCGACTAACAACACGAACGCAGGCCCTGGTTCAGATCGTGGCGGCGTCGTGCGTAGCGGCCGCTGCAGCGCGCTCCGCGTGAATATCGAACGCCTGGGTCTGCCCCGATGCTCCAACGCCGATGAACTCGTCCAGTTCGTCAGGTTCGGTGTTACTAACGAGTTCGGCGATCAACTCAGCCTCGGTAACGCCACGCTGCGCCGCTGCGGCAGCAAGTGCGGAGGCGACGTCTTCGGGAAGTTCGATCGTGGACATAGACCCAAGTGTAGGGCTGGTCTGTGACGACGTCACGCGCGGTCCTTCCAAGGTGCGCGCCGTTATCTGATCAATTTCCTTTCAAAGCATGTCGCAATCGAAGCAGCTAGCGCATAACAACATCGCGAGAACGCCCGAAAACCCATTCGGGATCCGGCAATATGCCGCGCCGGTTCGAGCGACAGCGGCGCTGTGCCCGAAGCACCGGTTAAGCGCGGCCACGTAACCGCTTAGAAGGGCCTACATGCGGCCCAGCAGGTCGGCCTTTTTGGTTGCGAACTCTTCTTCGCTTAGTACGCCTTGGTCACGGAGGTCGGCGAGCTTGGCGATTTGGTCGGGGATGGATTCGGCGGCGGCTTGGCCCGCTGTGGCGGCACCGGCGAGTCGGTTGAGCTTGTTGGTCTCAAAGTCTTCGATGACCCGGTAGATCTCAGCCTGCACCAGGTTCGGGCGGCGGACATCGCTAAACGATTGCCGACCGCCCTCGCCCGCCGACTCGATCGCTAAGTCGCCGGCGCCGATCGCTCGTTCGAAGACCGACTGGTTAAAGAACACCGTGGTGACCCGGTCGAGCGGAATCTCGATGCCCTTCTTCGACGCCACGCCCTCGCGGGAGATGATGCGTTCGTTGGTTACTACAAAGTTGGTGTTCGACCACTTGAGATAGGCGGCCACAAAGTTGATCAGTGCCGGGATCAACATGATCGCCGCAATGATAAGACCGGGGGTGCCGCCAATAAACACCATGGCGGCAACGGCGATAGCGATACAGAACACGAGCAAACCGCCGGCGGGCACCAGGTACCACCAGTGGGGGTTTAGATCGAGCACGATCTCTTCGTCGGGGCTGAGCAGGTCTTTCGAAAACGCCATGGCGCCATCGTAGGGCGACCGAGCCGATCGCTGCCCAACTTCGGGCGTACGGGTTAGGTCTGGGTGCGCCGCATTGGGATGTGCGGTATGCCGTCCTCGACGTACTCGTCGCCGGTCACCGTAAAGCCAAGGTCGCTATAGAACTCGCATAGGTAGGTCTGAGCTTCGAGCACAACGTCGCCCGGGCAACGCGAGATCGCCTCGTTCACCAGTCGTGCAGCCAAGCCGTTGCCACGGTGGGCGGGGTCGGTTACCACCCGGCCGATTCGGCGAACAGCACCGTCGTCGAGCAGGCGGAGGTACGCCACAGGGGAAGCGGTAGAGGACTCGCCAAACCACAAATGTTCGGTGCCCGGTTCGGTGTCGCGGTCGTCGAGCTCGGGGTACGCGCACTCCTGTTCGACCACAAAAACGTCGGTCCGAAGTTTGAGCAACCGGTAAAGGGTCGCAGCGTCGAGATCGGCGAACCGTGAAACGAAGAGCGCTACCACGGCTGGGCCATGTATTGATTGGGCACGCAGGCATCCTACGCTCTAGGGGTGCCTCTCGTAACGTGCCCTCACGACTCAGCGATCCAAATCAACTATGAGACGTTTGGTTTCGACGACGGGCCGGCTTTGTTGCTGGTCAACGGCCTAGGCAGCCAGCTCAATGGTTGGCCCGAAGAGTTCTGCCAGGGGTTGGTCGATCGAGGCTTCTTTGTCGTTCGATTCGACAACCGCGACGTCGGGCTGAGTTCGCGCACCGACGAAGCTTCGACCTACACCCTCACCGACATGGCCGCCGACGCCCTCACTGTTCTCGATGATCTGGACATTGCGAAGGCTCATATCGTCGGAATGTCGATGGGTGGCATGATCGTGCAGACCATGGCGATCGAACATCCCGACCGCGTGCTCACCATGACGTCGATCATGTCGACCACCGGCGAGCGCGAGTTCGGAAAACCTGCCGAAGAGGCACTCGCAGCGCTGCTCACGCCGCCGGCGGTCGGCCGCGAAGCAGCGGTTGCCCAAGACATTGCCCATCGCAAGATCTGGGCCAGCCCCGAATGGTTCGATGAAGCGCTGGTTCGTCAGTACTTCGAGGAGTCCTACGACCGCTCGAACGATGGCCGGGCCGATCGTCAGTACGCAGCGGTCGTTGCGTCGGGCAGCCGAGCCGAACAGTTGGCGACGCTAACGACCCCAACCTTGGTGATCCACGGCGACAAGGACACCCTCATCGATATCTCCGGTGGTCGTCGAACCGCCGAACTGGTGCCCGGCGCCGAGTTTCTCGAGATCGAGGGCATGGGCCACGACATTCCGGTCCAGACCTGGCAGCAGATCATCAGCTCGGTAACCGCGCTCGCATCCCGCAACGCGTAGTACCAGCAACCAGCGCCCCAAACGTTCGTCCGAGGCATCGCTCGGCCTACTTACCCGAGGTCTGACCGGGGTTGTAAGGTCGGCTGCTTACCGGGCCGCCAGTAGCGGCCCTCGCACTAGCAACCAAGCACGGGAGAACACATGGGTCCGCTCGCCGGAATTCGCGTCATCGAACTAGCGGGCATCGGTCCGGGTCCATTCTGCGGGATGATGCTGGCCGACATGGGTGCCGAAGTGATTCGCATCGATCGGGCCGGCTCGGTCCGCGGCGGCGACCCGGCAGCCCCGCCCGCCGATGTGTTGGGTCGCGGTCGCCGGTCGATTGGCGTCGACCTCAAGTCCGACGAAGGCCGCGAGTTTGTCCTCGACCTCATCGCCGACGCCGACGCGGTATTCGAAGGTTTCCGGCCCGGAGTCGCCGAGCGGCTTGGCCTCGGACCCGACGAGTGCCTCGCCCGAAACCCCAAGGTGGTCTTCGGTCGCATGACCGGCTGGGGCCAAGAGGGCCCCTATGCCCCCACGGCGGGCCACGACATCAACTACATCGCCTTGTCGGGTGCGCTGCATCCGGTCGGACGTCGGGGCCAGGCCCCGGTCCCGCCTATCAACATGCTGGGCGACTTTGGCGGCGGAGGCATGTTCTTGGCGTTCGGTATGGTGTGCGCGCTGCTCGAAGCCAAGACATCGGGCAAAGGGCAGGTCGTCGACGCCGCTATGGTCGACGGCGCAGCCACCCTAAGTGGCTTCATTCATGGGTTTCGGGCGATGGGGCTGTGGACCGATGAGCGGGGCACGAACATGCTCGACACCGGCGCACACTTCTACGACGTGTACGAAACCTCCGACGGAGAGTACATCTCGATCGGTTCGATCGAGCCGCAGTTCTATGCCGAACTGCTCGAGAAGTTGGGGCTCTCCGAAGACGAAGAGTTCCTCGCCCAAAACGATCGCAACAATTGGGAGCACCTCAAGGGTCGCATCAGCGCCATCTTCGCGGAGAAGACCCGTGCCGAATGGGAGGCGGTGTTTGAAGGAACCGATGTGTGCTTCGCTCCGGTGCTTTCGATGGCCGAAGCCCCCGAACATCCGCATGCCAAGGCCCGCAACGCCTTCGTCGAGGTCGCTGGTGTGGTCCAACCGGCGCCCGCCCCTCGATTCAGTCGCACGGCGGGCGAGATCAGCCGCCCCGCCCCGCACGCTGGCCAGCACACCGACGAGTTGCTCGCCGAACTTGGTATCGACGCCGACCGGATCGCCTCGCTGCGCGAATCCGGAGCGATTGCCTAACCATGGCCACCGCAGTCTTCTTCCACGCTCACCCCGACGATGAGGCCATCGCCACGTCGGGAACCATGATGCTCGCCAAAGCGGCGGGCCACCGCGTGGTTCTTGTACTGGCGACCGCTGGCGAACAGGGCGAGCCGGTCGAGGGAGTGCTCGACGAGGGCGAGCTCCTCGGCGACCGCCGCCGGGCCGAAACCCAACGATCGGCCGACATCATCGGCGTCGACCGCCTCGAGTTCTTGGGCTACGAGGACTCGGGGATGATCGACACCGAAACCAACGCCAACCCAACATGTTTCTGGCAAGCCGACGTCGAAGAGGCCGCGAACCGGTTCGCCGAGATCTTGCGGTCGGAGTCCGCCGATGTGCTCACCGTGTACGACAGCAACGGTGGGTACGGTCACCCCGACCACATCCAGGTGCACCGGGTGGGTATCCGGGCCGCGGAGATGGCTGGCGTGGCGAAGGTGTTTGAGTCGACGATGAACCGGACCAGCATCCTCGACAACATGGAAGCGGTGCTCGAAGCGCTCGCCGCAACCGCCGACTCCGAGGAAGCGGTCGCCGAACTCCAAGAGCGACGCAACGAGATGGAAGCGGGCACCTTTGGCATGGATCAGGCCGACCTGACCCACGAGATCGATGTCTCGTCGATGATTGAGGCCAAGCGCGAGGCAATGTTGGCTCATCAAAGCCAGATTGGCGAAGACTCCTTCTTCCTCACCATGGCCCCCGAGGTGTTTGCTCAGACCTTTGGTTCGGAGTGGTTCCGTGACCGGTCTTGGGTTCGGGGCGACCAGCCGTTCCGGACCGACCTGTTCGCCGAGTCCTAAGTCGGTGGTTCGCGACCTTCATACCGCGTTGGCCTGGGTGGTCATCATCGGCAACGGCCTCGCCGGTGCGTGGGCGTTTGCCGCCCACCGCTACGAGCAGGTCCGGCACCGAGCGTTATGGATCTTTACCGGGGTGGCCGAGGCGGCGATCTCGGTGCAGGTAACCCTGGGGGCGATCATGGTCGCCGCGCAGGGAGTCGAGGTCAGCCAGTTCCACATGTTCTACGGGTTCTTGACCTTTGTGGCGGTCGGGCTGCTCTTTAGCTACCGCCACCAGCTCGCCGACTACATCTACCTGTTGTACGGCGGCGGGGGCCTCTTTGTGATGGGACTCGGGATCCGGTCGTTCACCCTGGTCGGGTGAGTCAGATATTAACCACTGGGCAGGTGGTGGTGCGGGTGATGCCCGGAATCAACTGAATCTTGCTGATGACCAGCTTGCCCAACTCGTCGACGTCGTTGGCCTCGGTGACCGCAATAACGTCATAGGGGCTGGTCAGGACGTCGGCGTTGGTTACCCCAGGGATCACCCGAATCTTCTCGGCGACCTCGGCGGCTCGACCTACTTCGGTCTGGATAAGGATGTAGGCCGACATCGACATGGTTGGAGTCCCCGCTTTGCATACTCGTTGGTGATTCGTTCGTTGGTGATTCGACTGTACCGGCCCGTGGGGCCGCCAACAGAAAGATCTTCGATTCCGGCGGTGGGCGAGTTGCGAATGTGGCACCTGAGGGGCCAGGTTACTACCGTTGCACGAGTGCAAAACGCCGGAAGAAGACTGCTCGCCGCAGCTGCAGGTCTCGTGCTGTTGGCGGCAGTGCGACAACTCATCATCGAAGAACCAGGCCTCGCCGGCGTCGTGATTGCCGCCTTGATGGTCGGCGCAGCGGCGTTCTTGTTCACCTTTGTGATTCGGCCCGAATCGGCGTTCTTCCTTCGAGATGCAAACCCCGAGGTCGCCGGTCCCGATGCACAGCCCGAGATCATCGACCTGACGCACCAGCCCGAGTCGGTCGAACCCGTGGCGCCCGGCGAGTCGATCGAGTCGGTCCGCCAGCTTCGCCCCCAACCGCGCCGGGCGAACGAACCCACCCGAGGCCTAACTCAAGACTCGGATGACTCGACGATTACCCCCGAGGCGATGTAGCCATCGATCTGCTCGGCCGACTTACCGAGCGCCTCGAGTACCTCGCGGTTGTTCTCGCCCACGTCAGGTGCTGAATCGCGTGGCGCCCAAGGGGTGCCGCTGAAGTCGACCGGGCTGGCCACCATGGTTGAGGTCGCCGCTCCGTCAGGCACTTCGACCAACCCGCCGGCCGCCGCAAACTGTGGATCGGCGATGAGGTCCTCGGGAGTGTTAACCGGCGCCCAAAACAGTTCCGGTTCGCTTGCGAACACCTCGGCCCATTCGTCGCGGGTCTTGGTGATGAAGATGGCGTCCAGGTTCTCGATCAACTCCACGTTGTTCACCGCTCGTCCCCGTACCGAGTCCCAGCGTTCATCGCTAGCCCACTCGGGGCGACCGACCGCTCGGGTGAGCGGTGCCCAGTGCCGCTCCATATCGATCCCGACGATCCAAATGCGCTTCCCGTCCGCGCACAGGTAGTTGTTGGCCGTGGGGTTGCGCATGGTCTCGCGTTTGCCGGTATCGAGGGTCATGCCCCACATCAGAGCAATATTCATATCGAACCCGATTTGGTACGCGCCCATCCGCAGCAGCGAGGTCGATACGAGTTGGCCGCCGCCGTGGCGTTCGCGGGCAAACAGCGCCGTCGAGATCGCACCCGCAGCGGCTAATCCGGTCGCGTGGTCGCCCATGCCGCCGCGCTGAAAGGGCGGGTCGGATTCGGCAGGGGTGAGCAGGTGCGCCATGCCCGAGTACGCCCAGAACGCGGCGATATCGAAACCGGGGCGATCGGCCTCGTCGCCCTCTCGGCCGTAGCCGGTGATGTGGGCGTAGATCAGCTCGGGAAACTCCGGAGCGAGTGTTTCGTAGTCGAGCCCCAAGCGAGCCAAAGCGCCGGTTCGCAGGTTGGTCACAAACACGTCGGCCTCGGCAATCAGTTCCTTGGCGAGGGCGACCCCTTCGGGCTTGGTCAGATCGATGGCGACGCTTGATTTGCTGCGATTGTCGAGTTCGAAGACCGCGTTGGTTGGCATCTCGGCGCCAAGCATCTTCTTGAACACACGGGCGGGGTCGCCTTCGGGCGGTTCGATCTTGACGACATCGGCACCCCAGTCGGCGAGGAGTCCGGCAGCGGCGGGACCAGCGACCCAAACCCCGATTTCGACGACCTTAATTCCAGCAAGCGGCCCTGGCATGTGTGCTCCAACTCCTTGATGTTCGTTGGAGATGTTCTAGCCGCCGATGCTGGCGAGAGCGAGATTGCGTCGGGTGCTAGGCAGCTGGACGCTGCGAGGTCGGCGGTGCGGACGGGACGGTCGGAACGTGTGGGGCCGCGGCAGGTTGGGTTGGTGCGACGCGTGCGGCGGCGGGAACCGTCGATGCTGGGCCGGTGGGTGCGGGTGGGGGAGTGGTGAGGACCGCCGGAACCGAGGTCGTCGCTGGCTGGGCACTCTGGGGAGCTGGCGCCTGGGGCTTCGGGGCCGCCGGTGCGGCTGTCGGCTGAGCCGGGGCGACCGGTCGAGAAGCAGCAGGGGTCGAACGCGCCCGCATGCGAGATTCGATATCGCCCGCCGACATTGGCTTCTCGATGAGGTAACCCTGAATGCGTTCGACACCGAGGTTCACGAGTCGGTCGAGTTGGCCGACCGTTTCGACGCCTTCGGCGACCATCACCAAGTCGAGCGCCTTGGCGAGCGAGGTGATCGCCTCGATGATCGCCTGATCCACACCAGGCTGTTCGAGGCCGTCGACGAACGACTTGTCGATCTTGAGGTAGTCGACCATGTCGAGGCGCTTCACGTAACTCAGCGACGATCGTCCGGTACCAAAGTCATCGATGGCCAAGCTGACGCCCAACGACTTCAGGTCACGGAGCACCGACAGGGCGCTATCGAGGTGGTCGATCACCAAGTCTTCGGTGATCTCCAAGGTAAGGCGCCACGGGTCAAGGCCCGACCAGGTCAGAATCTCTTTCACGGTTTGGGCGAAGTTCGGGTCGACGAGCTGGCGCTCGGCGACGTTGACGCCCATCGTGACCGGGCTGTCCTTCCAGTAGTTCTGCGCCCACACCGAGGCCTGTGCACAGGCCTCACGAAGTACGAGTTCGCCGATGTTGGCCATAAGGCCTGCTTCTTCAGCCACCGGCAAGAAGTCTCCCGGGCCAATCCATCGTTCATCGCGCTTCCAGCGAACCAGCGCCTCAAACGAGGTGAGTTGACGGGTGTTTCCGTCGATGATTGGTTGGTAGTGCACGTCGAGTTCGCGAGCGGCTACGGCGATGCGCAATGCCCGTTCGGTGTCGAGGCGGCCCATGGCAACCTGGCGTTGTTGCTCGTCGAAGATCGCGTATCCCGAGCGCGAACGCTTGGCCTTGTACATTGAGGCGTCGGAGTCTCGAATGAGCTCTTCGCTGGTGCGGGGCTGCTCGGCGTTGCTCGTTGCGATGCCGATGCTCGGAGCGACGACCATCTCGCCGTTCCCGAGTCGCACCGGAAGCTCGAAGGCATCGAGGATGCCTCGGGCGATCTGCACGACCGAGTGCGTGTTGACGAGTCCCGGGCACACCACCACAAACTCGTCGCCGCCGAAACGAGCGACCAGGTCGGTCGACCGGACTGCCGAAACCAGTCGTTCGCCAACCGCGTTGAGAAGTTGGTCGCCGACCTCGTGGCCCATGGTGTCGTTGATGACCTTGAACCGGTCGAGGTCGAGAAACAATACGCCGAGGGTCGTCTTGTCCTGACGGGCCTTCGATACGGCGGTTTCGAGGTGTCGTACCAGGCCTACTCGGTTGGGTAGGCCGGTGAGCGTGTCGTGGTTCGCCTGGTGCTCGTTTTGGCGCATGTGCTCGTGCGTGGACCGGCCCATCGAGCGTTGCATCGCAGCCGCACCGCCGGAGGTGAGTGCAATAAAGAGGCCGGTTATCGCGAGTAGTGGCCGCTGATCGCCTGCCGCGGGAACCATCGCGGGCAGGAGCAAAAACAAAACGGCGGTCGCAATCAGGCCCGCGAAGATCACGGTCCAGTGCGAGGTGACCAACCGGTCAATCAGTTTTCGTCCAGAGCTTTGCATCGGTCTCGCCGTCTGAAAGGCCAAGTTTTGACACCTTCTGATAGTCCATCGGCGCTTTTGATGAGGCGGTTTACCGGAAATGGAAACTAGTCTGCGGGCCTGGTTCATCAGTTAGAGGGGAAAGTCTTCGTGAGCGAGATCAACGAGCTGGTCGGCGGCATCGATTTTGGCGAAGGGCCGAGGTGGCACGACGACCGCTTGTGGTACTCCGACTTCTACCAACACCAGATACGAGCAGTCGATATGGACGGTACTCAAGAGGTCATGGTCGATACCGACCGGTTGGGCGACCGGCGCCCTAGTGGCCTCGGGTGGTTACCCGATGGTCGACTTTTGGTGGTTTCGATGGTCGAGCAGGAAGTCCTTCGCCAGGAGCCTGATGGAACCCTGGTGCAGCACGCCGACCTGTCAGGTATCGCCGGGTTTCACTGCAACGACATGGTGGTCGATTCGGCTGGCCGGGCCTATGTCGGCAACTTCGGGTTCGATCTCGACAGTGGTGCCGACCCGCAACCGGCCGATCTGGCACTGGTGCAACCCGATGGAACGACCAGCGTGGCGGCCGAAGGTTTGCTGTTTCCCAACGGCGCGGTGCTCACCGATGATGAGTCGACCCTGATCGTCGGGCAAACCTTTGGCAGCGACTATGTCGCCTTAGACGTCGATAAGGCAACGGGCCAGCTGAGCAACCGCCGCCAGTGGGCCGACATCCCGGGGACCGCCCCCGACGGCTGTGCTCTTGATGCCGAAGGGGCGATCTGGTTTGCCGACGCCGTGGGCGCCCAGGTTGTGCGGGTCCACGAAGGGGGAGAGGTAAGCCAGACCATCGACGTTGGCCAGCCCACCTTTGCGTGCATGCTCGGTGGCCCCGATGGTCGGACGCTGTTTATCTTGTCGTCCGACGGCGCGAACTCGGCCGACGTGGCCGGCAAAGCTTCGGGCTTCATCCGGACGGTAACCGTCGACGTTCCCCACGCCGGGAGGCCATGACGTGGTCCAGTTCGCTTTGGGGATGCCGTTTCATGGTCACCCACCGAACCCCGAGTTTCTGACCGCCTCGGCTATCGGTCAGATTTCGGCCACCGCCGAGCAGGCCGGGTTTGGGGCCGTCTACTTTACCGAACATCCAATACCCAGCCGGGCGTGGCTCGAGTCGGGTGGGCACGATGCGCTCGATCCGTTCGTCGGGCTTGCCTTTGCAGCCGCGGCGACCACATCGATTCGGTTGATGACCAACCTCACGCCGGTTCCGTTCCGTAATCCGCTGCTGCTCGCCAAGGCGGTCGCCACCCTCGATGTTTTGTCGGGCGGTCGACTGACGCTTGGCGTTGGTACCGGCTACCTCAAGTCGGAGTTCTTTGCGCTCGGGGTCAACTTCGACGAACGCAACGCCTTATTCGATGAAGCGATCGAGGTTCTCGGTCTGGCGTGGTCGGGCGACGTGTTCGACTACGAAGGTATTCACTTTTCGGTGCGCGACAGCATCGCGCTGCCCAAACCAGCCCAAGATCCGGTACCGCTGTGGATCGGCGGCAACTCGAAGCTGTCGCTTCGCCGGGTCGCCGAGGTCGGGGCTGGTTGGCTGGCCCTGCCGAACCCCCGCGAATACGCGAAGGCCCGCCGGTCGGCGCCTCTCGAAACAGCCGAAGACCTCGCCGGCCTTCTCGACTATCTCCATACGCACCGCGAAACGGTGGGCCGAACCGATCCGGTCGATGTCATGTACATGACCTTCGAAGGCGGAACCCCCGGTTCGCCTGACTGGAATCCTGAGCGGTGCCGCACCAGCAGCGCCGAGATGGTTGGTGCGGGTGTTACCTGGCTGGGCTGGAACGCTCAGGGCGACTCGTTGGGCCAGGTCCTTGAAGGGATCGAGGAGTACGGAAGCGAGATTGCGGCCCAGCTGTAGAGAGATTGTGGCCCACCTAGAGAACAGGTCGTTCGGGACCGCAAGCTGGTTCGTTTGACTCAGGTGACATGAGATATGCGGAAGTACTGTGAACTTCATGCCCAGGAGTTCATCGTGATTAACGAACCCGAATCCACCCGCTTCAGCCTGAACACCGATGCCACCGTCTCGGTAGAGATTGCTCGAGAGATTGCCTCCGCGTTGGGCGACGACCAATGCGGTACCGAACATCTGCTGTTCGGGATCATGAGCAATGCCGCAGGTGAGACTGCCGAACTGCAAGAGCTCTTTGCGCTCGACCCCCTTCGGGTCGAGCGGGCGATCCAACGATTGTCCGAGCATCGGTTCACCCTCGATCTTCCCAACGACGCTCCGCTGCCGTTCAGCGCCCGAGCCGAGAAGGCGTTGTTGACACTGCGGGCCGACGGATCCGGCCCTACCGGACCCTTTGAGATGTTGCATGGCATGCTGCGCGACGATGCATCTGGTGCCTGCCAGGTTTTGCGCGAGCTCGGTGTGCGCCCCGAAGAGGTTCGTCGACTCGCGGCCTACGGAACCCGTCATCTCTCCGATGACCAAGTCGCAAACCTCATGGAGGCGCTCGACCGCCGGACCGACGAGAGTTTCCGTGGCTGGTGGGGCCCCAAGCCCGAAGCGCCCATTGAAACCTTGGCCTTCGGTGAAGGCGATGCGGCGATGGAAGTAGCCCGTAGCGAGTCGGCCGTTGTCACGGTTCGAACCCTTGCGGTGACCAACGATGGCTTTGGCCTGACCGTTTCGATCGAGTCGCTTGCGCCGTGGCTGCTGCCGCCGGTACTGCAACCGAGCGAAGTGCTGATTCCCGGTGCACGACCCGAACATGTCAGCGGCCCCGAGGTACTCGAAATCGAGTTGGCGTTCGCCGATGGCACGACGGTTTCTAACCGCATCCCGGCACTTCGTTGGACGGGAACCGACCCGGCCAGTGCACAGCTGACCTACTTGGGTCACCGCTCGGAGATCGTTGCCTACAACGATCGGCGCCGCAACGAACGTCGCACCATAACGAGCGATTGGTGGGCGTGGCCATTGCCTGAAGGTGGACCGGTTGAGGTCCGCGTAATCTGGCCAGCCGAGTCGATTCGAGGTGCGGCATCGTTTGACTCCGCACCGCTTATCACCGCAGCTCACAAGCTTCGCGCCGACGCCTAGACGGAACTTCGTTCGACCACAAAACTTTTGCTTAGGTAACAGCTCTCGTGGACCGATTAGTTCTACGTGGAGACTACTGAAGGACTAAGAGTCGTCGATCTAGCCGACGAGTTTGGGATCAGCATTTCTGAGACCCTCTCGTTGTGCGCGGTCTATGGCATCGAGGCGCCCTACGGCTCTTCGACGGTTTCTCCAAGCGCGGCGACTCTGCTTCGAGGCCTCGCGAATGGAACGATCGATCCGGACAATCCGGATCCACGGCTGCTGGCCGAAGTCGGCGCCACCATGCCAAGTGCGCAACCTCCCCAAAGCCCCGTCTCGAGTGCGTACCAAGACCACGAGGTAGCGAGCGAACCGCCCGGCGCAGCGGCCGATGAAGACGATGCGTGGGCCGAGATTCCCGACCCGGACGACGATGGGGTCGACTACGACGCCTACGGTGTTGCTGGGCTGGGCGACCTCAACCCGGTACGTATCCCACCCAAAGCCGAACCGACAAAGATCGCAACGCCGGTTCCGGCCACGGGAACGCCGGCGGCGAACCGCCACACGCCTCCGGTGCTGCCAAAACCGTCGGCAACTTCTGGTTTGGGAGATTCTCGCGAGGCCCGAAAGGCCGCCGAGGTAGCCAAGTACGAACGCCGCAGCGGCGGGCGCCGTCGCAAAGACGAGCCCGAAGTCGAACGCGAAGAATACGATCCGACCAAGCTCAAAGCGCAGTACGACGACATCGATCAGTACGTACCCAACTGGTTGAAGTACGCCACGGTCGCCGCTGTTCTGTTGGTGGTCGGACTCGGGTACTCGTTGTTCTTTGCTGGTGGTTCGAGCGACGAGCAGGCAGGGGTCATCGATACGCCAGCGTTCGATATCGGAACCTGCTTTATCGCCGACGCTGGGCTCTGGATCGACACGATCAACCCGCTGCCGTGCCAAGCCCCCCACGACGGCGAGATCTTTGCGAGCTACACGTTCCCCGCAGCACTCGGTGTTGCGTACCCCGAGGCCGCCAACCTCGAGTCCGAGACCCGGCAGTCGTGCGGCACCAGCTTTACCGCCTACACCGGTGACTCTCAGGTTGCCTCGCCGTATCGAATTGGCGTCAGCTTCCCGTCCCAGACCGAATGGAACGCCGGCCAGCGGGTCGCTTACTGCAGCGTGATCGACAATTCGGGTGGTCAACTCGAAGGCTCGGCCGCCCGCTAACCAGCGTTTCGCAGTTTGTATGTGTCGCTGGATTGTCTAGCTTGGCGGGCATGAACGCAGAAGCCTCGTCGACTCCCGCCTCCACCCCAACCGAGGGTGCTCAAAGTTGTGAAGGGCGGGTCGTCATCGTTACCGGTGCCGGTCGCGGTCTCGGAAGAGCCCACGCACTGCGCTTTGCGGCCGAAGGCGCCCACGTGGTGGTCAACGATCTTGGCGTGGGCCGCGAGGGCGGCGAGGTCGTCGATGGCCCCGCCGACGACGTGGTGGCCGAGATCACCGCAGCCGGCGGCAGTGCCGTCGCCAATGGTGCCGATGTGGCCGACTGGGAGCAAGCGGGCGCCATGATTCGCCAAGCGGTCGACACCTTTGGTCGGCTCGACACGTTGGTCTGCAACGCTGGCTTTTTGCGCGACCGGATGCTGGCCGGGATGTCCGAACAAGAGTGGGACCAGATCATGCGGGTGCATCTGAAGGGTCACTTTGCGCCGGCCCGCCACGCAATCGCCTACTGGCGCGATCAATCCAAGGCCGGCGAACCAGTCGATGCCCGGGTGATCAACACGAGCTCGGGCGCCGGGCTAAACGGAAGCATCGGCCAGGGAAACTACGCGACCGCCAAGGCGGGCATTGCGCTGCTCACCATCCAGCAGGCGGCGGAGTGGGGGCGCTACGGCGTGAAGGTTAACGCGGTTGCCCCCGACGCCCGAACCCGAATGACCGCCGGCGTGTTCTACAACGAAGAAGCTCCCGACGGTTGGGATGAGAAGGATCCGGCAAACGTCTCGCCGCTGGTCTGTTGGCTCGGCTCGACGTCATGCGATGTCACCGGCCGGATCTTTGAGTCTTCGGGTGGGCAGCTCAACGTTTGTGACGGCTGGCAAAAGGGTCCGGTCGAAACGGTTGGCGATCGTCAAATGACGGTCGCCGAGGCCGGGCAGCTGGCTCTGGCCTCGATTGGTGCCGCCCCCGAACCAGCGCCGGTTTATGGAGCGCAATAGGGCTGCTGAAGTGGGAAAACCCGGCTGAGAACCGCCCTCGGGCAGACAAAACGGCTCGTTTGGCTCATTCTTCAGAAACTGCCATAATCGCAGGTCAACGACGTTTCCAACCCATGTTTTGGTCGCCGAGTCACGTAAAGCGGGAATAAATCCTCGCGACTTCGCGGCGCGGTCATCCGTCATGGGGGGTAGGGGCAGCGGGTAGCGACGCTGCTCATCGCAATGTTCCCCCCAATCGTTTGGAGACTGCATATATGAATCCCATGAAGGAATTAGCGGCCGAGTTTTTCGGCACGTTTTGGCTGGTGCTTGGCGGGTGCGGCGCGGCCGTCCTCGCTGCCGGCTTTGTTGGCGACAACGCCGCTGGCAACAACCTAGGACTTGGCTTTTTGGGCGTAAGTCTGGCCTTTGGTCTGACCGTGGTAACCGGCGCGTACGCGTTCGGTCACATCTCGGGCGGCCACTTCAACCCGGCGGTAACGCTCGGTCTAACCGCCGCAGGCAAGTTCTCGCCTGCCAAGGTGCCCCAGTACATCGTCACCCAGGTCCTCGGCGGCATCGCTGCCGCGGCGGTGCTTTACCTCATCGCTAGCGGCCAAGACGGCTTTGCTGCATCGGATGGCTTCGCCTCGAACGGCTACGGCGACCTGTCGCCCGGTGGCTTCTCGATGGGCGCAGCGTTCATCACCGAGGTCGTCATGACCGCCATGTTCTTGATCGTGATCCTGGGAGCGACCGCAAAGCGCGCCGCTCCGGCCATGGGTGGCCTGGCGATTGGACTATGCCTTGCCCTGATCCACATGATCTCGATCCCGGTCACTAACACCAGCGTGAACCCGGCCCGGTCGACCAGCCAGGCAATCTTTGCCGGTGGCGACTACCTGCCCCAGCTGTGGCTGTTCTGGGTCGCCCCGATCCTCGGTGCCGTCATCGGCGCGGCAATCTACAAAGCGCTTATGGACACCGACGCCGAGGCCGACGAACTCGCAGCCGCAGGCGTCTAGCCCGCTTCGAATTCCCGCTCCATAACCCGGTGCCGGTCGTCTTTGGCGGCCGGCACCGGCCGTTTTGGGCTGGTTTGTTACACCGCAATTCACGTTTGGTTTCCGGGAGATGAACAGGTGCGCGAAATGGCTCGAAATGGCCGATCGGCGCGCCAACTGTGCCTAGGATTCAAACATGAAACTCGTCACCGCTGTAATCAAACCGTTCAAACTCGACGATGTGAAGGATGCCTTGGCCCAAGTTGGGGTCCAGGGCATGACCGTCACCGAGGTGCAAGGTTTCGGCCGCCAGGGTGGTCACAGCGAGACCTACCGCGGCACCGAGTACAAGGTGTTGTTCACCCCGAAGACTCGCATCGAGGTCGTGGTAGACGACGCCGAGGCGGACCGAGCCGTCGATGCAATCGTGGCCGCCGCCCGCACCGAGAAGATCGGTGACGGCAAAGTGTGGGTTACCTCGGTTGACTCCCTGGTCCGAATTCGGACCGGCGAAATGGGTGCCGACGCCGTCTAGCGCGAGACTGTGAGCCATGAGCTCAGAGTCTGAACAGCCAACCCCTGAAGAACAGATCACGTTTCGGGTCGAGAACAACGTGGCCTGGATCACCATCAACCGCCCCGATCGCGGAAACGCACTTGCGCCCGAGAACCGCGACCGCATTCGGGACCTGGTCGAGTCCATGAACGGGAACCTCGAGATCCGGGCCGCGGTCATCACCGCGGCGGGCGAGAAGCTGTTTTGCCCCGGTGCCGACATCTCGATGGACCGCGAAACAGCGCCGCGTCCCCCCGAAGCTCCCGAGGTTTCGCTCGGTGAACCGCGTCGCATGATGTTGCGGGGCCAACACACCTTGATGCCTTCGATCCTCGACGCCGATGTCCCGATCATTGCGGCGGTCAACGGCACCGCGGCGGGTATGGGTGCGCACTTGGCGTTGATGTGCGACCTGGTGATCATGGCCGACCACGCCAAGTTCATCGAAGTGTTTGCCCGGCGCGGACTGGTGCCCGATGCCTTGGGCGCCTGGATCCTGCCCCGCCTGGTTGGGCCGCTCAAGGCGAAAGAGCTCATGTTCTTCGCCGAGGACATTCCCGCCCAACAGGCGCTTGAGCTCGGGTTGTGCAACAAGGTGGTGCCCGGGGCCGAACTTGAAGCAACCGCTCGCGAGTGGGCCGAACGACTCGCCGCTGGCCCGACCAAGTCGTTCATGTTGACCAAATGGATGGTCAACCGGTCACTTGATACCGATCGCCATACGATGACCCAAGACGAGAGCTGGGCGGTCGAGCTGAACAACACCACCGCCGACATGGCCGAGGGCATCGCCAGCTTCCGCGAACGCCGAGAACCCGAGTTCCGCGGCTGGTAGCCATTCACTTAGAAGTCCCTCCTCTATGCCGATAGTTCGCTATGGCATCAATAGTGGTAATCGGCTTGGTGATGGCGGCCGCCGTCGTTGCCGTCGCGCTGTTGGGCCTAGGCCGTTGGGAGCAGCTTCGTGGCCGAAGCCGCCACCTGCGTGCCGCGGCAAAAGCCGCGGAGTACAGCTTTCTTGAGGTCAACGACGGCCGGGTGGGCCGCCAACGGTTCGACATCTTTATGGAAGGCACCAACGTCGAGGCCTCCAATATCTTGACGACCCGAATGCACAACAGTCGTCAGGCATTGGCGTTCGACTATCAGGTAATCGTTGAATACGAGGTGTACCGCTCGCCTGACGGGTCGTTGCACCGCCGCCGAAAAGGCGACTCGAACACCATTGGTGGCCAAGCGATCGCCGTCGAAATCGACCGGCTTGAGAACCAGGGCAGTGCCTCGGTGATGCACATCGATGCGTTTCTCAAGAACGTGCTCGTGTTGCCCCACGGTTGGCCGATGAGCCCCGCCAGCCGTCTACCCGACAACGACTCGTTTACCGACCGTCCCGAGCCGTTCACCCGACTATTCCGGGTTCGGTCCGACGATGATCAGTTCGCCGACCGCTTCCTCACCCCGAAGATGATGAAGTTCATGGCCGCAACCGGTGGACGGTTGGGATTCGAGATTCGAGGTTCGAAGGGCATCGTCTTTGCGCCCACGGTGAAACCCGAAGACATGGTCGATCTGTCGAAGTTGGCCTGGATGTGGGCCGATCTCATCGACCCGGACCTGCTCGCGGAGTTTCCTGAGGTGCAGGAGGTCGATGCGCACGGCAACCCGCAAATGGTCGTGAGCAACAACATCTTCCCGTCGACCGACCACGACGAGCCGGGGCCTGGCCCCATCATGCCCGAGAAGTTGTCGGCGTGGAGCCCCGAGGTCCTGGGAGCCCAGCCCGAACTGGCCAACGTGGAACACGACAACGTTGCTTCGGCCGGTGAGCCGATAGCCGCCGAACCCGCCGAACCGGCACCCCCACCACCACCCGAACCCGAGTCGGTCGACTGGAGCATGTAGCGCCCGCATAGGCGTTGGGTCGGCCGAGGTGCTGAATTAGGGCCATGGCAAAGGTCACGATTTATCACAACCCCCATTGAGGCTCCTCAAAGAATGCCTTGGCGGTCGCCGAGGATTTGGGAGTCGAAGCAGACGTTGTTCTTTACATGAAAGAGCCGCCTGATCGAGCAGCGCTCGAGAAGCTCGTGAAGAAGATGGTCGACCCGGTCGAGGACATGGTCCGCAAGGACTCCAAGTTCAAGAAGATGGAACTGAACCCCGACGACTACGTCGACAACCCAGACGCCGTCGTCGACCTGCTGAGCGAGAACAAAGCGTTGCTGCAGCGGCCGATCGTCGTCAAAGGCAACAAGGCCATCATTGGCCGGCCCAAGGACAAAATCGCCGAGTTCTTGAGCTAGGCGCCCAGCGCCCGCAGCTCTACCAGCAGTTCGCCGAGCAGGTCGTCAGCCACCTGGTACGGCGTGGTGAATCCAATGCGATCCGCAATGTCGCCGTAGCGCGTCACGATCTGAGCCGCCACCTCTGATGGTGTTCCGACCACTGCGATCGTGCGCAGGATCTCGTCGTCGATTTTGCTGCCCAGTTCGGCCCACTTGTTCTCTTTGGTGAGCCGGCGCAGTTCGGGCTGCAGGTCGCCCCACCCGTGGGCGTCGAGGGTGACCCGATACGCCGGCGTCGAGCCGTAGAACCCAAGGTTGAAGCGGCACCCTTGCTCGGCGGTGTGCTTTTCTTCCTCGGTTCGGTAGACCCCGACCATCACATCGATCCCAAACGACAGGTCGGCTCGCGACTTGCCGGACGCATCGAGGCCAGCCTCGACATTGGGCACGGTGTGTTCTCGGATGAACTTTTCGGTGTTGAACGGATGGATCAGGATGCCGTCGGCCGCCCCAGCGACCATCTGGGTCATTCGTGGACCCAACGCCCCAACCCAGATCGGCGGGACCCCAACGTCGAGCGGGCCGGGGTCAAAGATCGGCGGCAGCAGCGAGAAGTTGTAGTAGTCGCCCTGGTAGCTCAGCGGTACCTGGTCTTGCCACTGCCCAAAGATTGCCTTGGTGGCTTCGATCAGCTCGCGCATGTGGGCGACCGGCTTGCCCCAGACCGCCGAGTACCGCCGCTCGATGTGCGCTTGGATTTGGGTGCCCAGACCCAAGATGAAGCGCCCCTGCGACATTCGCTGAAGATCAAAGGCCTGGTAGGCGAGGTGCATTGGGCTGCGCGGAAACGCAATCGCCACGTTGGTGTAGATGTCGAGTGAGGTGTGTTCGGCGGCCAGCACGAGCGGGTAGAACGGGTCGGTGGGGCCTTCAAAGGTGAAACACCCGTCGAATCCGAGGGCTTCGAGTTGTTGGGCACGCTCGGGGGTTTCGGCGAGCGACGACCCAAGACTGGCATCAAAACGCATGGCTTATGGCTAGTACGAGGTAGGTCGTTCAGCCCAATTTCGCACCCCCGCCGCAATTTGGGCGGTTGTCAATGATCAATTTCGCACTTGTAGCAGCGGCGGAATCGACACCACACTCGGGACTGTGACCCCCACTCACCACTCCAGTAGTTCTGTCGACTTCACCCCCAGCCTGATCGATTCGCGCCCGGCGCGACGGTTGCTGATGGTGCTTGTGTGTTGTGTTTGCGCATCGGTTGTGATGAGCGCCGCCCTGATCGCCGAAGCGATTGCACCCGAGAATGCTGCGCCGATCGCTCCTCGTGCGGTCAGCTTTGAGTTGAACCAGCCGACCGTCGACTCGATCGTTGAGGTTCTCGGCGCAACCGAAGAACGCGATGAAGTCCCCGCCGCGACCACGTCTACTTCCACTTCTTCCACTTCGACCTCGACCAGCACCTCGACGTCGACCAGTACGTCGACGAGCACCTCGACCACGACCATGGTTCCCGGGCCGGGCCAGGTTGCGCCCGCCCCGGCAACGGTCGCCGACCAGCACGCTCGCCTCGGCGCCGAAGCCGAAGAGATCCTCGGCTACCCCTGGCGCGAGAAGTTCCCCGAGTGGACCCTTACGTGGAACAGCGGCCGAGAAGGTGTTCGGGCGCTCACGTTCCCCGATACCAAGATCGTCGAGATGTACATCCGGCCCGGCGACACTGCCGACTATCTCGCTCGGGTCCTCGCTCACGAATTTGGTCACGTGGCCGATCTCGAACTCAACAGCGAAGATGATCGCCAAGTATGGCGTGACGCCCGCAACCTGGGCCCCGAGGTACCGTGGTGGCCAACCGGTAGTGCCTATGACTTCGACACCGGTGCGGGAGACTTCGCCGAAGGATTCGCAGCCTTGCTTGTCGGGTCGCCCAGCCACAGTCGAGTTGCCGGAGACGTTACTCCCGCCCAGCTCGCCGTAATGGCTGAATTGGTTCGCTAACCCACCGTCGGGCGAGCGGACCTACGAAACCGGATCGAGGTCGTCGTCGAACTCGGTGCGAAGCGCGGTCACGTTGCTGGCTTCGGTCGTCATGCGACGGGCCCGGATTCGACGGTATTCGTCGAGGTCTACAACCTCGGCGAGCGCTTGGTCGTTCGGGTCATCGGCGAGGCGCGCCGCGATATAGCTAAGTACGTTGCGTGGGTCGTCGCCATCTGAACCGGCCATACCAGTCCATCGGCACAACGGGTGCAGGACTGAAGCGAACCATGTTGGAAACCAATCAGTTTGGTGATACTCGCCGAACCAGCGCGTAGAGGTACGCATCGTGCCACCCACCGTGTATCAGCAGGTGGCGGCGTAGGGTGCCCTCGCGTTCGAACCCCAGCGCGTCGAGTAGCCGAGCCGAGTTGGTATTTTCGACCGCGGTGACCGCCCAGATGCGCGCCAGGCCCAAATGGTCGAACCCGAAGTTCCCGAGCAACGCCGCCGCCTCCCGGCCAAATCCTTGGCCCCAGTACTCCGGACAAACCAAGTACCCAAGTTCGGCGCGTCGATGGGTAAACGATTCCACACTTAGCTGGGCGATCCCCAGCAGTTGGTCGTCGATAGGGCGGGCGATCGCCAAGGCGTACACGAACCGGCTGGGGTCCTCGGCCGCTTCGATGAGTTGGGTCACGTACCCTTCGGCTTCATCGTGATCCATGTAGTCGAGCGGCATGTGCTCAAGCGCGACCGCATCGGCGGTGATCTTGGCCACCGACTCAACGTCGTCGGGTCGCAGTTCTCGCAGGACCAAGCGGGGCCCTTCAATCGCTACCGGGTACACGCCAAGAGTCTCGCACCGTCGAACCGGCCGCTCTCATTCGGGCCTCGCACCTTGGCTTGCATGCGGTCGGTGAGATTCGGTTCCGAACCGCGCCGGGTACTACGCTCCGAGACACCTGCATACGCACGTCTTTCACACGTTCTACAACCTTGATTCCTAGGGGGATTCTGAAATGCTCGCAGCCATTCTTCGTAACACCGGCGACGACACACTCGAGGTTGCCGACAACGTTGAATTGATCGATCCGGGTCCTGGCCAGGTAAAGGTCAAGATCACCCACACCGGTATCTGCCACTCGGACCTTTCGGCCATGAACGGCACAATTCCCCAGGCTGCGCCCGCCATCTTGGGTCACGAAGGCGCCGGCATCATCGACGCGGTCGGCGACGGCGTTTCGACCGTCAAAGAGGGCGACCACGTCATCGTTGTTTGGTCGCCGCCGTGTGGGCACTGCACGTTCTGTACCGGTCGCAAGCAGCCCAACCTGTGCCAGACCTTCATGTTCAACCCGATCATGGGTAAGTTCAGCCAAGACGGCACGCCGATCGATGCGATGGCTGGCGCAGGAACCTTCGCTGAGTACACCGTGCTTCCCGCCGAAGGCGTGGTGAAGATCGACGACGATATTCCACTCGATGTGGCCAGCCTCATCGGCTGTGGCGTCATGACCGGCGCCGGAGCGGCGATCAACACCGCCGGCATCACCGCCGGTTCTTCGGTCGTGGTCTACGGCGCAGGCGGCGTAGGAATCTCGGCGATCCAGGGAGCAAAGATTGCCGGTGCCGCGGAAATCGTGGCGGTCGACATGAACGAGTCCAAGCTCGACGAAGCCAAGGCGTTCGGTGCAACCCATGCGGTAACCCCCGACGACTTCGAGGCCGCCAAGGCCGAGATCACCGGCGGCGAAGGGTTCGACTACGCCCTTGAGTGCATTGGTAACCCGGTCACCATGCGGGCGTCCTATGACGCAACCCGCCGCGGCGGAACCACCGTCATCGTCGGCGTTGGCAAGATGGACGAAGTGTTGGCGCTCAGTGCATTCGAGCTGTTCTTCAACGAGAAGACCCTCGTTGGTTCGTACTACGGCGGTACCGATGTCCGCAGCGACTTCCACAAGCTCCTGCGCCTCTACAAGGCTGGCAAGCTCGACCTCGAACGCATGATCTCGCGTCGACTCAAGATCGATGAGATCAACGACGGTTTGGCTGAACTCAAGACCGGCAACGTTGTCCGCCAGGTCATCGAGTTCTAGGCAAACAACTCACATTTGGTGCCACCTGCGGTGCAGGTGTCGGTCGACGCGCCACCGTTCAACGTGTTGGTGCCTTCAACGTCGCTGAGCACATCGGGGTCTTCGCCGCCGAGTAGCTGATCGTTACCCAAGCCGCCGTACAACTCATCGTTGCCTTTGCCGCCTTCGAGTAGGTCGTTGCCGTCCTCGCCGTACACGGTGTCGTTTCCGCCGCCGCCCTTGAGGATGTCGTTGCCTTCGTTGCCGAACAGCGAATCGTTGCCGAGGCCGCCCTGGAAGTCGTCGTCGCCGAGGCCGCCATAGAGCGTGTCGTGGTTTCCGCCGCCGTTGCCGATGTCGTTGCCAGCGCCGCCGAGCACGGTGTCCTTGCCGCGGTTTCCGGCCACCGTGTCGTTGCCGTCGTCGCCGTATACGAGGTCGTTTCCGGAACGACCTTGGACATTGTCGTCGCCATCGCCGCCGTGTACCTCGTCGGCTTGGCCTCCGCCGCCGACCTTGTCGTTTCCGGCACCGCCGTCGACGTAGTCCTCGCCAGAGTTGCCGGCGAGTCGATCGTTTCCGGCCCCGCCATAGACGCTGTCGTTGCCGCCCTGCCCGCTCAGGAAGTCGGCGCCGTCGTCGCCGTACACGGTGTCGTTGCCGATTCCGGCCTTTACCCGGTCGTCGCCATCGTCGCCGTTGATGACATCGTCGCCCTCATCGCCCGAGATGACGTCGTTGCCGCCGTCGCCGCCGATGATGTCGTCGCCATCGCCCCCGAAGATGGTGTCGATGCCGGCACCGCCGACGATCGTGTCGTTGCCGGGTCCGCCGATCAGTCGGTCGTTGCCCGCCGACCCGCAGATGATATCGTTGCCGCCGAGGCCATCGATCGTGTCGTTGCCGCTTCCGCCGGCGATGATGTCGTCGCCTTCGGTTCCGACCAGAGTATCGTCGCCCGCGGTGCCGGTCAGGGTTGCTTCAAGGCCGTTGCAGGCGCTGCCGTACATGGTCTCGATACCGGTGATGTCGCCGGTGCCAAGGGTCCGCTTGATCGAGTTCGACGCTTGCGATGGGTACATCACTTCGGTCGCCGCGGCCACGTGGCGAAGCCCAAAGCCGTGGCCGACCTCATGGATCATGACCGATTCGATGTCGTAGCTTGACGGGACTGGTCCGACCGACCAGTTGTAGTCGGTGTTGAACTGGATATCGACCTCGATGGCGTCGCCTGACGCGGTGTACCACACCGTTGTTCGAGCAAGGTACGTGTCGGCCGGGTTGGGCGTGGCGCCCCAAAAGACGACGTTCTCGCCGTCGAGAACCCGTTCGGCAGCGGTGGTCGAACCTTCGTAGTTCCACGACAGCGACACCGGCCCCGATTGTTCGATCCATTCGTTGAAGCCCGCGTTGACCGCCTCGAAGGCGCCAGGAACCGGCGGCAACGTGGCGAGGTTGATGGCGTAGGAGATCGGGGTGGGAAGTTGCTTCGACCAGTTGTACTCGCCAATGATGAAGTCGGTTGAGAGGTCGGATTCGTCGACGATGATGTTCGCCGCTGGTCCGTCGGGGTCGCTTCCAATGCGCAGTGCACCGTCGTGGCCAACAATGCCGTGCAGGTTGGTGAAGTTGGCTATGCCGATCGCCTCGGTGGCGGTCGAGGGCAAGGCGACCAGATACAGCTGGTAGCGGCGCCCGCCCGAAATTGCCGCTTGGGCTGAGGTCGACTGGCCGGTTCCGTCGTCGGCCCGGCCACCTTCGGTCAGAATCCGAACCTTGTCGTGGGTTGGGCCGCGGAGCGTTTCGTCGACCGTGATCGTCGACACCGTGAACACCCGGCCGTCGGGAGCTTCGATCGAGGTGATTCCGGTAACCGTTCCTCGGACCACCAGGGTCGCCGCTTGGTCGATAGTTGCGTCTTCGTGGGTCACGCTAACTTCGCGTCCCTTCGACGAATCGGCTCCCGCACCAGCGGCGGGAGCGAGCGCAGCGATCATCAAGGTGACGAGCACGCACAGCGAAAGCGGAACCGACGCCAGGCGCGGTCGGGGGAACGAGGGGAGCATTGGTACGTCCATCGACCAAAACGGCCCGTTTTTTACGCCGCAGCCCGGCCTGGCCAACGTGGCTTGCGGATCCGCCGATTCCATTTCGGGCATCAATTCGGGAATGCGAGCGGAACGACTATGGTTGGACCGTTACGAACTTTGGAGGTTTCCATGAAGATTGTTGTCGATTACGACCTGTGTGAGAGCAACGCAGTGTGCATGCAGATTGCACCCGAGGTGTTTGAAGTCCGCGACGACGACTTCTTGTATGTCCTCAACGAAGAACCGGGCGAAGAACTGCGCGCCAAGATGGAAGACTCCGTCAGCCGGTGCCCCAAGCAGGCCATCGCGATCGCTGACTGACCTCGGCCCCGCCGGAGTCCAAACAAGCAGTGACATTTACGATCCCCGAATCGGTAACGATCGTTGGCGCGTCCCTCGCCGGAATTCGTGCTGCCGAGGCGCTTCGGCGCGCCGACTTTGGGGGCCAGATTCGCTTGGTCGGTGCCGAATCGCACCTGCCTTATGACCGTCCACCGCTGTCGAAGCAGGTGCTGGCGGGCGAGTGGGATCGCGACCGGATCGCGCTGACCAAACCCGAACCCTTTGCCGAGCAGTCGCTCGATCTGATGCTCGACACCACCGCAACCGGGTTCGACTTGGCGAGTCGCACGCTGGTGGTTGAGTCCGGTGGTACCTCTACCGAGCTCGATGTCGACGCCATGATCATCGCCACCGGAGCGCGGCCCCGCAACCTGGGCGGTGCCGACCGATTCGACAATGTGTTCGTCTTGCGCACGATCGACGACACTGAGGCGATTCTCGCCCAGCTCGAAGGGTCGTCGAAGCCGGTCGTGGTGGTCGGCGCTGGTTTCATCGGTGCGGAAGTTGCGGCCACCATTCGAGGCCGGGGAGCCGAGGTAGTCCTCGTCGAAGCATTTGCTTACCCCATGGCCCGAGCATTGCCCGAGGATCTGGGCATGTTGTGCGGCCAAATCCATCTCGATCACGGGGTCGACCTGCGCTGTGGGGTCAGTGTGGCCTCCCTCGAAGGTGACGCCGCGCCGACGGTCGATCGGGTCGAGTTGTCGGACGGAACGGTTATCGAGACCGACCTCGTGGTCGTTGGTATCGGGGTCATACCCAACACCGAATGGCTCGAGGGGTCAGGCCTCGAGATCGATAACGGCGTGGTGTGCGATGCCACGTGCCTTGCAGCACCTGGTGTCACCGCGGCAGGCGATATTGCTCGGTGGCCCAACGAACTGTTCGGTGAAACCATGCGCATCGAACACTGGGACAACGCGGTTGCGCAAGCGGGCCATGCTGCCCGACGCCTGCTCGTCGCCGATGCCGAGGCGCAACCCTATGCGCCGGTTCCGTGGTTCTGGTCCGATCAGTACGACGCCAAGATCCAGATGGCGGGCCGGCCTCAACCCGACGACGAAACCCATATCGCTACCGGTTCGGTGGCCGACGGCAAGTTCGCCACCATCTTTGGCCGCGACGGCAAGCTGACGGGCGTGTTTGGACTCAACCGCCCCCGCCATGTGATGCAGTACCGCATGCGGATCGAACAAGGCTGTTCCTGGGCCGACGCGCTCGAGGCGGCCGACCAATGACGCGCCGCCTACTGGTACCGCTGATCGCGCTGGCCGTTGCGGCGGTTGGCTGTGCGGCTCCCACGATCGACGACATGTTGTTGCTCGACGCCATCCCCGAGTCGGTGTTGCCCGACAACCCCGAGCTACTACAGGACCTCGAATGCCCGTCGCCGATCGAGGTGGGCATCGACGTAACCGTCGATTGCACAGCGTCGATCGGGGGAGACCCGGTGACCATCGAGGTACGCCAAACCGACGACCAAGGAGCCATCGACGCCACCCTCGCCGAGACCTTGTTCGACGTAGAAGAGACCGCAGCCAAGCTCGGTGCCCGGTTCAGCGACGAACTCGATATCGAAACCACCGTCGACTGTGGCGAGCCGCCCCTGCGGGTACTCGAGGTCGGGATGACGCTTACCTGCAACGCGGCCGACGCCGAACGGTCGCGCGAGGTCGTGCTTACCGTTTCGGACGAGACCGGCGCCTACGACCTCGAGCTCGGCGAGCTCAACTAGCCCTGCCCGTAGCCATGTCGTTGGTTACCAGTGGTGGGTGATGCACCGCTGGTCTCTATAGCCAGGTGCCCACATGCCCCAGACACCACCAACCGCTTTGCGGGTTCGGTCGGTCCAGCGCAGCGCGTCGGGCGCAGCGACCCGGCGCACGGTTTGGGTGATGCCGCCTTCGTAGACCGAATAGCCGGCCCAAACCCCCGGGTAATCCTTGGGCGAACCGACCTCGGTGATCAGCACGCCTTGGCGCACATAGGCCCGGTTGCGGTGACTGTGTCCACTGCTGATCATCAGTCGAGGGTTGGCGGCCTTTACCGAGTCGAGAAACACTCGCGACTGGCTTTGGGGTACGCCGGGTGGCCAGAACCAGGGGAGGGGCAGGTTCTCTAGATTGTGATGGAGGCCCACGAACACCGGCAGATCGGTGGCTGCCATGCGCTCGCACACCTCGTCGACGATGTCGCGGGTTCGACCATGGCCTTTGTCGGGGATCGAGGTGTCGGCGAGCAGGAGGCGAATCCCGTCGAGGTCGACCGAGCTGACGGGCTGGAAATCAAGGCCGACGTTCGCCATGCCCTTCTCGGTCGGGATGCCCTTCTTCTTGGGCTGGCGGTCGTGGTTACCGAGGGTGAACGAATACGGGACGGCGAAGGTACTGACCAGCTCGTCGAGCATCGGCCACTCGACCGCCGTGGTGTGGTGGGTCAGGTCGCCCTTGAGGAGAAGGTGTTCGGCTCCCCACGCCACCGCCTCTCGGCTGGCGGCCAGCGCACAGCGCATCGGGTGTTCGACCTTGGGGGCAGGTTTCTCTTGGGCTCGAAAGATTAAGCCGAACTTGTAGCTTCCGAGATGCAGGTCCGACATGGTGGCGAACCTCGACAGCAGTTCGCCAGGCGGCGGGGTGCTGGTTCGGGCGGCAAGGGTGAACGCCGAACCGTCGGATGGCTCGACCGAAATCGTCACCTCGGTTGACGCAGGAAGGTTGCCGATGTCGACCACGATGGCGTCGGCGTCGACAACTACCTCAACCTCGGTGTCGCGGCACCGGATCGTGGCCGGGCCATGAGAGAGGCCGCGTAACGAAAGCTGTACCCGGTCGGGTTCGACCGCGAAGACCTCAGCCTGGGTCGGTACCGAAAGTGGGAGGTGTCGTTGCACGGTGCGAGCTCGGTAGGGAAGCGGGGGTGGGTGGGGCGTCGAGAAAACCTAGACGCTCCAAATGCTCGGGTCGGCGAGGCGGGCTCGGAACTGAGCGTTTACCCCCAACCGCTCGCGGTGTTGGGCGATGACCTTTTCGCCTTGGGCGATTGGGGTGCGGTCGAGGAAGGACTCCACGTCGGCCCGCAGTTCTGGGGTCGACAGGGCGGTGATTCCTCCCAGCATTCGAGCGATGCTGTTCGAGGGGAACTTGGCGACCAAGCCGTCCCAGTTGGCGGTAATGAACGACCATCCAGCCGGACCCGCAGTGGTGTTACGGAGGAGTCGGGCCAGGGCATAGGGGCCGTTTTGGCTGCGGATATCGTCGGTGAGGGTTGCCTCGGCGAGTCGGGTTCCGAGCGCCGGGTCGCCAAAGTCGGCCAAAGCGTACAGGTACCGCTGCATCTCTTGGGGCGACTCGGCGTTGGCGAACCGGTTGTAGAAGTGGTCGAAGTCCTCGGCGGTGCCGTTCGCCGCAATGACGTTTACCGCCGCCGCCAACAACGACGGATCAGCTTCGCTACTCGCATGTATGGAGCGCGCGTGGGCGAGCGCCGCCGGGTCTGCCCCGGTGGTGCCCATCGCCTCGTACAAGGTGGCCCGAAGCTCTCGTCGAGTTTGTGTATCCGTCGGTGCGGCTTCGGTGCCGAGTTGATCGAGCTGGGGGCGTACCAGACGAGCAACCAGTGCTTCGACCGTTGGCCGCTGGGCTTCGGGTGCCAGGTGTTTCAGTGTCGACAGCGAGCCAAGGATCCGTTGCCACACCGAGATGTCGGTTTCGGCGGTGAACCCGTCGAGCAACGACATGAACACGCTGGGGTCGATTTCGCCCGCCGTCGTGAGCGCCCACGTGTCATCGACCAGACCGAAGCGCTCGACGGCGCGGAGATCGCCCGGCCCGTCGGCGGCGATCGACCCAAGGTGCGCGTCGGACAAATGCGACCGGTAGAAGCCCGAACCATCGGCGTTCAGGGTGGCGGTGGTGCCCGCAAGGGGCGTGTCGGTCTGGGGGCCGGTTGCCAAGATGCGTTGCTCGACGCCGGCGCCATCGCGGGCCCGGATCGGCACCGACCACACCTCGGTACTGGTGGACTCGCTGGCTGGTTGGTACGTGAAGCGTCGCTGATGCAGCACGCCTTGTTCGTCGAGTCGCACGACGGGATAGCCGCCTTGGTAGATCCAGGTCTCCATGATCTGGCGAACCTGTTGGCCGCTCGTGGTTTCGAGTGCATCCCACAGATCGGCCGTTTCGGTGTTCGCGTAGGCGTGGGTGGTGAGGTACGCCCGAATGCCGTCGCGGAAAACCTCTTCGCCTAAGAACTGCTCGAGCATCCGCACGACCGCCGCGCCCTTTTCGTAGGTGAGGATGTCGAACATTGCCTCGGCGTCGGCGGGGGACTCGACCCCGAATTCAATCGGACGGGTCGAGTGCAGCGAGTCGGTGTCGAACGCGGCAGTACGCGACAGGCCAAAGTTGGTCCACCGCTGCCACTCGGGCTTGAAGTGGTCGGTGGCTTTCATCTCCATAAAGGTGGCGAAGGCTTCGTTGAGCCAGATGCCTTCCCACCAGGCCATGGTGACCAAATCGCCAAACCACATGTGGGCGAGCTCGTGAGCGATCACGTCGGCCACCCGCTGCAACTCCGGTTGGGTTGCCTCGTCGGGGTCGACCACCAGCAGAACTTCACGAAAGGTGATGCAGCCCAGGTTCTCCATGGCGCCAAAGGCGAAGTCGGGGATAGCGATCATGTCGATCTTGTCGCCGGGGTACGCAATTCCGTAGTAGTCGGTGAAGTACCGCAGCGCGGAGGCTGCTGCTTCAAGCCCAAAGCTCGTGAGGCTGGCTTGGCCGGGCCGATGCACGATCGTCACCGGTACGCCATCGACATCGACGGGTGCGGTCTGTTCGAGCGGGCCGACCACAAACGCCACGAGGTAGGTCGACATCTTGATCGTCGGCGCGTACGTGCGCTCGATCTTTCCGCCCGGCACCTCGGAGGCTTCGACCTGAGCGGTATTGGCGATCGCCAGCAGATGCGGTTCGACCACCAGCGTTACCCCAAAGGTCGCCTTGAAGTCCGGTTCGTCGAAGCAGGGGAAGCAGCGTCGAGCGTCGGTCGACTGGAACTGGGTGGTGGCGATGGTGTGCTCGGTGCCGTCGTCGTCGGTAAACGTACTGCGGTAGAAGCCCCGCAGTTGATCGTTGAGGATGCCGGTAAAGGAAATGCTGATCGTGGCCTTCCCGGCCGCTAGCGGCTTATCGACCTGCAGCGAAAGCCGCTGGAGTTGGTCGTCGAGGCCAATGGTCGGGGAGTGGTCGACGCCCGCCGCGGTGATCGTTGCCTCGCCGATCTCAAGTTCGATGGCGTTGAGCGTCACCACGTCGGTGGGTTCGACAATGTCGACCTCGATCTGGACCGATCCGGTGAAACTCGCGCCGGTGAGGTCGGGTTCGAGGCGGAGGCCGTAGTGGCTCGGGATGACGGCACGGGGCAAGCGATGAGGGTTGGTCACGCCGTCACTTTAGGCGACCGCCGAGGCCAAGGTCGGCCGGTGACCGACGCCGCGCAGGATGTCACAAATGCCCGAATGAGCACCCGAAATGTGCTGTTTGGGGTCGAAGCTTTCTTTACTCGTCTGTTGTGTCTATGTTGGGTCGTGTACCCCTGCGGAGTGGGTACCCCCGCAGGCCCGAAAGGACCTGCTGGCGGGCGGACGGTTACCCCACGCTGGGTAGCGCAAGAAAGGCGGCACATATGAATTCTCGCCAAAGGCCCAACCTGTGGGCACGGCTCACTCGACGCGGTGAAGGCTGGGTTCAGCTCGGGTTGAGCCCCACCGCTTGTTGGCCCGAACCTACCCAAGCGGTAGACGATCGGCACTTTGCTCAAGCGATCGCTAACGGCCGCGAGGCACGACAAGCATCGTCGTCGGGCTGGATGCCGTTGCAATCGTCGTCGGACTGGTCGTCGACGGCGTAGTTCCCCCTAGGTCAGCTTGTGTTCGCTTGCCAGTTCGGCGAGTGACACAAGCGGCCTAGGGCCCATGTGGCTAATGACTTCGGCGGCGGCGAGCGAGCCGAACTTGCCCGCCGTCTCGACGTCGTGGCCGAGGGCCCGTCCGTAAAGAACCCCGGCGGCGTACAGGTCGCCTGCTCCCGTGGTATCGACGACCTTGTCGACCGGGAAGGCGGGCACGTCGGTCCGCGTCCCGCCCGACACGATGGTTGACCCATCGGCGCCTCGGGTTACACACACCAGGTCGCAGATCTCGCCGGCTTGGGCGATGGCACCGTCGACGTCGTCGGTCTCATACAGCGCACAGATCTCGGCGTCGTTGGCGAACAAGATGTCGACGCTGTTGGCGATCAGGTCCGCGAACTCGGCCCGGTGACGGTCGACGCAGAACAGGTCCGAAAGCGTGAAGGCAACCGACTTTCCGGCTTCTTGCGCACTGCTCATGGCGAGTCGGATCGCCTCTTTGGCGGCTGGCGCGTCGTAAAGGTAACCCTCGCAGTAGACCACGTCGGCCGAGGTGATCAGGTCGAGGTCGAGATCGGCGGGCGCCAGTTCGGCCGATACGCCAAGGAAGGTGTTCATCGTGCGTTCGGCGTCGGGTGTGGTGAGCACGATCGACCGAGCGGTTGGTTCGCCTTCGGTTGCGAGCGGCATGTCGTAGGTAACTCCGGCGGCACGAAGGTCGTCGCGGAACGATTCGCCGAGGGCGTCGTTGCGAACTTTGCCGATGTAGGCCACATCGCCACCGAGCGAGGCGATACCGACGATCGTGTTGGCGGCTGATCCGCCGCCAACTTCGGTGGGGTTGTCGAGCTGGTCGTACAGGCTCACCGCCCGTTCGGTATCGATGAGATCCATCGACCCCTTGACGAGGCCGTTCTTGGTAATGAAGGCGTCATCCACCGTGGCGATGACGTCGACGATTGCGTTTCCAACTCCAACTACATGCATACCCACAAGGTACGTGACCCAGCCCAGATACCCACACACCGAATCACCCCCGAAATTTTCGCGCCTGAGGGTTCCTGAGTGCGCGCCCAAATAGCCAGAAGTCCGCCTTATCCGATTTCTGATCGCGCTGGACGCCTTGACAGGGCGATAATAGTCGTTATCATGAGACCTAATGGCTGTTGACGACACCACGAACAAGCTGCTCGATGCCGCAATCGAAGTGTTTGCCGAAACCGGATACGACGGAGCGCGCGTGGCCGAAATCGCCCGCCGGGCCGGCCTCACCACCGGCGCCATCTACAGCCGCTACCGGGGCAAAGCCGATCTGTTGCTCGAAGCGCTCACCATGCGGCTCCCCGGCGAACTCGAGCG
>CALHTF010000031.1 GCA_938038815.1 uncultured Acidimicrobiales bacterium
CAACTACCGCGGGTTTCCCAAGTCGGTCTGTACCTCGATCAACGAAGTGATCTGCCACGGCATCCCCGATAGTCGTCCCCTGGCCGAGGGCGACATCATCAACATCGATGTGACCGTGTTCGGCGAAGGGGTGCATGGCGATACCTCGTGCACCTTCTTGGTTGGCGATGTCGACGAGCACTCCCACATGTTGGTGACCGAAACCCGGGCCGCGCTCTACGCCGGGATGAACGCCATCAAAGCCGGGTCGCAGGTCAACCAGATCGGCAAGGCGATCGAAGACCACGCTAACAAGCACAACTTAGGTGTGGTTCGTGAATTCATCGGTCACGGCGTGGGTACCGATTTCCACGGCCGGCTTCAGATCCTGCACTACTTCGACAAGCGGGCGACCGAGGTCATCGAAAAGGGCAGCAGCTTCACCATCGAGCCAATGCTCACCCTCGGTGCGCCCGACATGTACATGTGGGACGACGACTGGACGGCGCTTACCCTCGATGGTCGCCGGACCGCCCAGTTTGAGCACACCATGATCATGGAAGACGACGGGGTCGACATTATGACCGTGACCCCCGCCGGCGAGTGCGCCCACGACCAGTACCTCTAGGTGGTCGCCCCAACCCGACTCCTCTTGGTTCGCCACGGCGAGTCGCAGGTAACGGTCGACCGAGTGATCGGTGGCGACAAAACGTGCAGCGGCTTGTCGGACTTGGGTCGACGCCAAGCCCAAGCGTTACATGAGCGCCTCGCCGCCCACCCGCTCGCCATCGACGCCCTCTGGTCGTCGACGATGCCCCGAGCGAAAGAGACCGCCGCCATCATTGCTCCGGCGCTCGGTGATCTCGAGATGCAGATCGACACCGATCTGTCCGAGCACCGGCCCGGCGACGCCGACGGGTTGGCCTTTGCCGAGTTTGGCGACCACTACGAAATGTTCGACTTCAACGACTTTCCGTTTCGGCCCATGGCGCCGAACGCCGAATCGTTGGCCGACTTTCATCACCGGGCCGGAGCAGCGCTTCACCGGGTGCTCGACGCCGGGGCAGGGCGGACAAGTCTGGTTGCGTGTCATGCGGGCGTGGTCGATGTTGCGATGCGCTCGTTGCTCGGACTCGGGCTTCGGCCAAGTTTTGACCTGCACACGCTCAATACGTCGATCACCGAATTTTCCCGTGACGAGGGTCGAAGCCCCTGGAAGTTGGTTCGCTACAACGACGCCGCTCATCTCGCGGGTTTGCCGCTAGCAACCAACCCGTAGGCCTCTCACCAGCGGTTTCTTTCCTTCGTAAAAGAGCTTTCGATGGCGACGAAACGGCCGACAGGACTATCGTCGCTTACACCCGCTACTTCCCGAAGGAAATTTGATGACAAGTCTCGCAACGATCGAGGGCATTGGCCCCAAGTACGCAAAGGCCATGGCCGGTTGCGGAATCAAGACCACCGAACGCCTCTTGAAGGACTGTGGCTCCAAGGCCGGACGCAAACAGGCCTCGAAGGAATCGGGCTGCTCGGAAAAAATGATCCTCGAATGGGTCAACCGGGCCGACCTCATGCGCATCAAGGGCGTGGGCGAAGAGTACAGCGACCTGCTCGAGCAGGCCGGTGTCGACACCGTCAAGGAACTTCGCACCCGTAACGTCGAAAACCTTCACGCCAAGATGCTTGAGGTGAACGCCAAGAAGAAGGCTGTTCGTCGTCCTCCGTCACTGCCTGAGGTAAAGCGCTGGGTGGCTCACGCCAAGAAGCTCAAGCCAGCGGTTACCTACTAAGAACTACCGCGTTACGGACGTTCGTCCGTGCTGTGTGTAAACCCAACGGTCGCTTGGTTTTGGAACCACTCGGTGAGCCGACGAAATCCTTCGTCCAGGCTGACCAGTGGTTTCCAACCAAGCGATTGTTGCGTTTTGCGTTGATCGAACCAGTGGGCGGTCGCCAGTTGTTCGGCCACAAAGCTGGTCATTGGCGGATCGTCGTCGATGTTGCGGGCATCCCAGATCCGCTCGATCGCTAGGCCAGCGCCGTAGGCGACTTTGGCGGGCACCGCTCGAGTGGGAGCGGGGAGCCCGGCCGCCCCGACGATTCGCTCGATGAGCTCAGAGATCGGTCGGGGCTGGGCGTTGGAGATCACGAGCGCTTCCCCGGCTAGGTCGGGAGCCCGGTCGATTCCGGCTACCAAGGCGTCGGCCGCGTTGTCGATGTAGGTGGTGTCGATCAGCGCCGTTCCCTGGCCGACCATAGCGAGACGACCTTGGCGTGCCCGTTCGACGATGCGGCCAATGAGTTGGGTGTCGCCCGGCCCCCACACCAAATGAGGGCGAAGAGCCAGCACAGGAAAGTCCGTAGTCGATTGATTCAGGACGAACTGTTCGGCGATGGCTTTGGTGGTGGCGTAGTGGCCTCGGGTCGAGCTGGGGTCGGCGGGCGCAGCTTCGACCCCTACCAGGGCGTGACCGCCGTGGGCGACTGACGGCGAGGAAACGTACACAAAGCGACCAACTCCGGCCCGGCGGGTGGCTTCGAGGATCACCTTTGTGCCGGTCACGTTGGTTCGCTCGAAGGCGTCTTGGGTGCCAGTTACTCCAACTTTGGCGGCGAGGTGAATCACCGCGTCTACCGAACCGAGATCGATCGCCGTATACGTGGCGGGGTCGGCGATGTCGCCCAAGGCCTCCTCCACCCCGTCGATACCGCTTGGGTTGCGTTGCAGCACGGTGACCGAGTCGCCGCGGCTGGTCAGCCGTTCGACGACCTGGCCGCCCAGCAGGCTGGTGGCGCCGGTGACGAGGACCTTCATGAACCTTCCAGGAGCGTGCCGGCCTGAACCGCCACACCCGATCGGTCGACCTTGGAGTTGTGGCGACGATCGGTTGGGATGTAGTTCGCGAGAAGCACCGCCGCGATATCGGCCTCGCAAACCTCCGCTGCACGACCTCGCACCCGGTCGGCGAGTTCGGCGTTCGCGACCTTGAGGCGAAGTCCGGTGCGGTCCTTCATCGACGGCGACGAGTCGGCGAGCTCGACCACGACCACGGCGAGCTGGGTGCCGGCGGGGCCGACCCCGACCATCGCGGCTCGCGAGACCTCGTCGAGTGTTTCGACGGCTTGTTCGGTGCTGACCGGAGCGATTGGACCAGTGGGGGCAGTGATGACGTGCTGAAGGCGACCGGCGATCCACAGGCGCCCGTCGTCATCAAGCATTCCGACATCGCCTGTGCGGTGGTGGCCGTCGGCGCTCCGAGATAGCGCTTCGGTGTACCAGAGCCGGTCATAGGACTGCTTCTGGTGGGCGGCCGAGGCGACGATCTCTCCAAGAACTCCTGGGGTGGGAGCGGGGTTCGCCGATGGTTGACCGTCGTGGCCAAGCGGGTCGATGGTGATCGTTACGCCTGGGGCGGGACGGCCAACGCAGACGCCATCGCCGCCCGCTGGGTTGGTGTGGGCGGCAACGCGCTCGGCGAGCGAAATGTTGGCTGCCGGAAGCAACTCGGTCATGCCGTAGGGCGTGTGGGCCTCGGCGTTCGGGAAGAGTTCAGCCGATGCCTGGAGTGCGGCCAGCGGCACCGGTGCGCCAGCCGAGAGCACAAGGCGAACCTTGGCGAAGCTCTGGCGACCCGATTCGGTTAGGTCGCCAGCGGTGGCGATCACGTTCTCGAGGGCTGCTGGCGACGCGAAGACTAGCGTGGCGTCGACCGCCTCGACCGCCGCCGCAAGACTGCTCGCCGTGAGGGTCGCTGGCTTGGTGATGTCCATGTCGGGCACGACGCTGGTGATGCCAAACGCCGGTCCGTAGAGGGCAAAGGGGGCAAACGCGGCGACCAATCGGTCGTCGGTGGTGATGCCATACAACGCGGCGAGAGCGTCGCGTTGGGCTTGGATCTGCCCGTGGGTATAGCCGACCCCTTTCGAGGGGCCGGTTGAGCCGGAGGTGAAGACAATCGCCGCCGGCTGATCGGCCGTTGGTGGTGGGCTATCGATCGTTGGCGAATTCGATACTTGGAGCGACTCGAGGTCGGTTTCGGCACCGAGAGCTTTGGCGAGCCGACCCGATGGCTTTGAGACCGCAATCCGGCGCCCGGGCCACCGCATACTTCGGGCGGCGACAAGAGCCTTATCGATTCCGATGATCCAGGCCGGGTTGGCCGAGGTCATCGCCCGCCTCATGTTACGCGGTCCGAGCCCTGAATCGACAAGCACCATGACTGCCCCGATGCGCCAACACGCATACACCGCCGCGCTGAGGTCGATCCCCGGCGGGATCATCAGCGCAACCCGGTCGCCCGGCGCCACGCCGTGGGCCACCAGACCGTCGGCGATGGCGGCTACCCGAGCGTGGAGTTCGCCAAACGATTGCTCGGTGGAGACCGCAGATCCGTCGACGGTGGCCAGCTCGACTACTGCCGCCTGGTCGCTGGTGGCCCGAGCGTCGAGCTGAGCGGTGAGGCTATCGCGGGTCTCGGTGACCGGCGCACGAGGAGGGGTCTGGCCGGCAAACTCCGGTCCGTCGAGCCAGCGATAGAACGCACCAACGACATCGGCTTGTTCAGAGACGAAGTGGCTTGCGCCGGTGAACCGGTGAACCTTTGCGTGCGGGAGACGGGTTTCGAAGTCGTGCAGGTACAGGTCGGAGAACACCGGGTCGGCGGGTCCCCACAACAAAAGGGTCGCGACGTTCGCCAAGGCGTCGAGTCCGTCGGCGATCGCGTCGAGCGGCGCGGCGGTTGGGTGCTCGGGGTCGAGCGGAATGTCTTCGACGAAGGTCTCGATCGCTTCGCGGCGCTCGGCGGTCTGATATGGCGCCAAAAACCCGGCGCGAGCCGCTGGATTGATCCGGGGACGGGCCATCTCGATGGCGCCGTGGACAAATGCTGGAGTAGTGACCGTGATTCGTTTAAGCATCATCGGCAGACGGGTTGCCCGAATCACGGTGGGGGCTGGCGAGCCTTCTGGTTGATGCACCGCAGTGTTGGTGAGCACGACCCCGCGTAGTTGGTCGAGGTGGCGAAGAGCCCACCCGAGCGATACCGGTCCACCCCAGTCGTGGGCGATGGTGACGACCGGACCATCGATGTTGAGCACCTCGGTAAGTTCGCACAAGTCATCGACCCGGTTGGCCAAGCGACGGACCACACCGGTGCGTTCGGAATACCCCATGTCGAGTTGGTCGACGGCCACCACCCGAACGCCATCGGGAGCTTGGGCAACCACGTTGCGCCACAGGAACGACCACGACGGGTTGCCGTGTACGCACAGGACAGTTAGGCGAGGTGCGCTCTCGGGGGCTGGTTGGCCTCCGGTGTGATCGAGCACATGCCACGTGCGTTGCTCGCCCAGGTGATCGGGCGCGGTGATCAGGCGTGACCAGGCAGCTTCAAGCCCTGCAATCCCCGCCGGAGGCGGGGTCGCAGGGGCGAGATGGCGGGCGGTCACCAGTTGATTTCGATGACCGATGCGTTGAGGCCAGAGCCGATTCCGAGGCACAAGACGGTGTCGTCTTCTTGCAGCGAATCAGCAACCCCAGCAAGGGTGAACGGGATCGCGGCCGGCCCGATGTTGCCGAACATCGGAAAGCTCATCGGGACCTTTTCGGGGTCGAGACCCAAGACATCGATCATGGCGTTGGTATGCACGGTCGAGATCTGGTGCAAGACGTAGGCGTCGGCGTTGCCCCACGCGGCGTTCCCGGCTTCGTCCCATGCTCGCTTGGCGAGGCTGGTGCCCGCATCGAGCAACGCTGCGGTGTCGGTGCGCATTTGATCGAGCGAACCAACGCAGAGTTCGTGGTGCACGGTGTCGGCTCGGAAGAACCCGCCGACCACCTTGTGGCTGCCGGGGTTCTCGGACTGGCGGCCCAAGACCATGGCGGCCGAACCCGAACCGAGCGTGAGCGACGCAAAGTTCTCAAAGAGGTCTTCGATGGTCGAGTTTGGGTCTTCGAGGCGGGCAAGGGTGTTGCCGTGAATCTCGCGGGTGCCTTCGCCGTCGACGATGAGGGCGTAATCGACCTGGCCAGCTTCGATCATCGATCCGGCGAGATGAATGCCGTTGAGGAAGCCAAGACACGCGTTGCCGAGGTCGTAGTTGATGGTGGTGGTGGGCAAACCGAGCAGGTTATGCACCGTTACCGCACTCGAGGGTTCGAGGCGCTCACGACAAACCGAGGTATCGACCATCAGGCCGATCTGGTCGCGGTCGACGCCCGCCTTGTCGAGGGCTTGGGTAGCGGCGGCTGCCGCAGCGTCCATGAACGAGAAACCTTCGGGCCACTGGCGCCGCTGTTTGATGCCAGCCAGGTTTTCGAGCAGGCCTGGCTTGGCGTCTACCCGCTCGTAGAACGAGGCGAGCCGTTCGTCGATGGCGGTCGAGGTGACGACCTCGGGGGCCTCAATCGCGGCGAGCGAGACAATGCCAACGTCTGAAAATGTGAAGTTTGCGTTCCCGGACATTGAGCCTCTCTCAAAGTGACAAGTGCCGAGTCTTTCACGATCCACACCAAAACGCTTGATGGGCCAGCGATTGGTTCAATCGCTACCGCCTCGGTCAGTGGTCAGACCCCGAGCCGGTTAGGTTCGTTACATGTTGAAGCTCATTTGTATCGACGTCGATGGCACGCTCGTTGGCACCGCCGGCGACCCATCGGATGCTGTTTGGACAGCCACCAAACGGGCGATCGATCAGGGCCAACATCTCGCCTTGTGCACCGCCCGAGGGGCGTTCGGAAAATCGTGGGAGTACGCCAAACAGCTCGATCCCGCCGGATGGCACATCTTTCACGCCGGGGCAGCACTGATTCACACCGGAACCGGCGAGCGGATCACCGCGGAACTTTCGCTCGATCAGGTGGCTCACTGTGAGGCGGCCGCAGCTCGCAACGGTTGGGTGATCGAGTTCTATGACACCGACGGCTATGCGGTGGCCAGCGACGACCAGAAAGCCCAAGACCATGCTGCGCTCATGGGTGTGACGTTTGTGCCTCGCGAGCGGTCGGCACTCGAGGGCGCAATCGTGCGGGTGCAGTTTGTGGTGGCCCAAGACCAAGCCAATGCGGTGCTCGCCGAGGTCCCGGCCGGCACCAGGGGTACCGCGGCGGTGTCGCCGGTTCAGCCCGGCGTGGCGTTCGTGTCGATCATCGACGAAGCGGTCAACAAAGGCACCGCGGCCGGCGAGATCGCTGCCCGGCTCGGCATTGGACTCGACGGGGTCATGATGGTCGGCGACGGCCACAACGACCTCGACGCGCTACGGGTGGTCGGCCACCCGGTAGCGATGGGCAACGCGGCCCAAGAGGTCCTCGATGTCGCCACCCATGTGGTGGGCCATGTCGACGACGACGGACTCGTCGAAGCGTTGTTGTTGTCCGAGACGCTCTAAGAGAACTGTTGGTCTGGCTGGTTGGATGGTCAGCTCGTCGGTGGCGCGAAGCTGACCGTTCGTTCGGCGGGGTTGGCCGTCACCAGGGTGACCGCGATCTCCTCGCCGAGCTCAACCTCGTTCGAGTTGTCGCCGTCGCTGTCGGGTAGCGGAATCTTGGCGACTACCGCTGGGTCGCGAATCTGGATCCGGGCTTCGGCATCTTCATCGTCGACATCGACCACAACCGCGTCGAAGGACTCGCCGACTCGCGGTTCGAGCACCAGCGCCTCAACAAAGTCCAAGATGGCCTTTTCGAGGCGCCGGTCGCGCTGGATACCGCGACCCATAGCACCTGGCAGTTCGGTCAGCGCTTCGACCGCCCATTCGGGGGCTTCGGTATCGGCGCATTGTGCCAGCAAGATCTCGTTGGCGAACCGGTCGGCGATGCGGCGTAGCGGCGCCGTGACGTGCGCGTATTCGGACGCGATAGCCGAGTGAGTGCGCAGTTCGGGGATCTCGCCGTTAAAGGCAACGTAGCCAGCGCCTCGCAACGCACGAGCAGCTTGGGTGAGCAACGCCGCCTGACGGGAGATGTTGGGATCGAGGTCGCGCACCCGGTCGGGATAACTCATGTCCTTGGGCCACTCGATGCCGAGGGCCAACGCCGACTGGCGAATCGACCGGACGGTGCGCTTGTACGGGGTGGGCAGGGTCCGGAGCAATCCAACCTTGCCATCGAGCATGATCTTGGCAGCGGCGATGCCGGTCAGGAGCGAGATTTGGGCGTTCCAGCCCTCGACTGGTCGGGACTGGTCGAATTCGAGGCCAAAGCTGCCATCGGCATGGGCGACTACCTCTTGGGCGGGTAAGGAAAGGCTGACCGCACCCCGTTCGGCCTCTTGGGCCTCGCGCAACAAACCGATGGTCTTGAGCAAACCAAGGGTGTCGTCGGGGTCGGTGGTTGCGTCGATGCGTTGCTGAGCGGTTGCGTAGTCGAGTTGCTCGCGGCTGCGTACCGTGGCGCGTTCGATGTGGGCGTTCTCCAGGGTGCCGTCGGTGTCGAGGTCGATCGTCCACAGCAGCGACGGGCGGTCCTGGCCCGGCAACAAACTGGCCGCCGCCTCGCTGAGCACCGTGGGGTGAAGCGGGGTGCGCATGTCGGGGCTGTACAGGGTGACGCCGCGTTCATAGGTTTCGCGATCGATGGCTCCGCCCGGAGCAACGAAGGCCGCAACATCGGCGATGGCGTAGAACACCCGGTAGCCACCGCCGGGTCGACGCTCGGCGGCGTAGGCCTGGTCGAGATCCTGGCTGCCGGGGGGATCGACGGTAACCAACTCAAGGTCGAGTCGGTCGATGTAGTCCGGGGAGGTCACGCCCGGAGGAAGCACCGGGCCTCGGGCGGCAACGTCGTCGGCCTCGGCCAAGACGTCGGTGGAGAACTCGGTTGGGAGTTCGAGTTCGGCACGGATCGCCTGAAAGCCGTTGGTGAAAACTTCGTTGTGCGGACAACGGACCGGAAGAGTTGGCATCAGGTAACGCTACCGAACCCCAGCCGCTATCGCGGGACTACCGAACAAGCGCTGCACTGTTGTCGCGATCGCCGCGGGCCAGGGTGATCCAGGTCTTGCCTGGGGTCAGTTCGAGCAGGTTGGCGTCTTGGTCTTCATAGACGGTGTGGCTTTCGAGCGACTGCCGATTCCAGGTGCCCTCAATGACCTGGCCTTGGGTGAGGATCCACGCTTCGCCGCCGCCAACCATCGCCGCCTCCGGCGACCGAGCGTCGGCGGCCGAAGCCCGGTAACCCACAAACTGGATGATCACGTTGGGCGGCGCCACCGCAACCCCATCGGCGTCGACATGGGGCGTGCCGTTTTGGGTGCGGGCCCAGCCCGAACCGTTCCAGCGGTACTCGATCGAGGTCTTGGCGAACCGGACGGTTACCGCCTTGACCGGGCTGGCGGTCGAGGGGAGGGCTTCGCCATCGGAGAGGAACCGAAGCTGGGGCGATGGGTCGGTCGACCGGTCGCCGGCGCCGGCCAACAGATCGTCGACGTTGGTGAACAGGTTGTGGGGCCGGGCCCGGGAATTATCGCGAAAGTACGCCTTGGGCTGCGCGTTGGCGCCGGCGTCGATGAGGCTCGAGCGCCGCAGGGCCGCCATTGCCTTGTCGTTGCCGCCTGAATTACCGAACAGCGGCGAGTTCAGGTTCGACAAGATTTCTATGTCGGAGGTTCGAGTCGACCGGATCGGACCCACCGGGTTCGAGGTCTCGGAGTGGTACACGGCGACCAGACGGGTGCGGCCGTCTTCCACCAACTCCTCAAAGACCACGTCGGCCTTGTTGAGCCCAACCTGGGGACGAGCCTGGTCGACGTTGTCGATCTTCATGGCGACCGCCGGCCGCGAGATAGTGGGCCCGGGAAGTCCGGTGAGGAGCCATCGATCCTTTAGCGATTCGAGCCACTCGATCCGAACACCGATACGGGTGATGTCGTTCTCCATGCGAGCCAACTGCGCGGCGACGGTCGCCCGGTCGCTGCGGGCGGCGTCGAGGGTGGCGTAGCGCGACCGTTGGGAGTTGCGTAACGAGTCGACCGCATCTCGCAAGCCCCGAAGGCGGGCTCGGGCTCGTTCGACGTCGCTGGCGGCATCTTCGATAACCACCGTGTACAGCTGGTCTTTGTGGTCGGGGCCGGGACCGTTGTTGCTCGCCTCGATCTCATCGAGTAGCGAATCGGCGCTCGGGTCGCCGTAGACGTACCGGGCGATTGCTGCTTGGCGCTGGATGCGTTTGGGCGTGTCCCGCGCTTCAACGGCTCGAGTGAGCTCGTCGAGCAACAACTCGAGCTGGATCTCCGTCGATGCAACACCCTCGGCCAACTCGGCGACCTTGTCGTCCTCGACCTGCAGCCGCTCCTGTGCCTCGGCGATCCGGCCGGGCAATTCGTCGAGCCGAGCCTGGAGCTTTTCGATGTCGGTGATCTGGTCCGACGCTTCTTCGCCGTCGCCCGCCTCGTCGTTGGTTGGCTGGTCGTTGGTTGGCTGGTCGGTGGTTGGCTGGTCGTCTTGGGCGTGGGCGGCCGGCGAGACGACAAAGGTGGCAACGACGATTAGCAGCAGTGCGACGGCAAAGGCCTGAAGCAGTGCGGGGCGCCGGAGCAACCGGGGGGAAGGGGAACGAGGGAACAAGAACATGGCGAAAGTCGACCGATGGTGTTCTATCGGCAGAACACAAGCCAATCATGAAATCAGAGCTTCGCCATGTCGGGAGGTTTGCTCTCTTGTTTTGTTCCGGCTTAGCCGCCACGCCTTCGGCATCGGGCTCCGCCGACATTTCGCCCTTGCTGCTGCTGCGATTCGATTCCGACCGCTCTCCGCACGCATTCGCTCACCCTCGGTGTTTTGACTCAGAGTCGTGGTGCGTTGTCCCGTGACTCTGAGTCAGGGGACGCCTGTTAGGTGCCGGGGGAGGCGTAGGGGGGTAGGCCTTCCATTTGGCGGAGGGTGTTGATCCGGTTGGCCAGGGGAGGGTGGGTGTCGAACATGTCGTTGAACTTTCGGCCCCGGCCGCTCTTGTGGTTATCGGGGGTCTCAATCCACAAGTGCGATGTTGCGTGCGAAGTGCGGCGCACCACACCGTGGTCGGCATCGAGCTTTTCGAGCGCCATACGCAACCCGGTCGGGTAACGGGTGAGCGCAACCGCCGTCGCGTCGGCCAGCGCTTCGCGGCGACGGCTCACCGCGGCCTTCAACATGGCGGCCGCCACCGGTGCCAAGATCGCGACGATAACCAAGCCGACGATGGCGAGTGGGTTGTTGTCGTCGCGGTCTCTGCTCGACCGGCCACCGCCGTAGTAGAGCAGACGCCAGAACACATCGACCACGATGGCGATCGTGCCGGCCGTAGCGACCGCAACGGTCATGACCCGGATATCGAGGTTACGAATGTGGGCGAGTTCGTGAGCGATTACCCCTTCGAGTTCGTCGCGCTTCATCAACGCCAACAATCCGGTAGTGACCGCAACGGCCGCGTTCTCGGGATTCTTGCCGGTGGCGAAGGCGTTCGGTGCCGGATCGTCCACCACATACACCCGCGGCTTGGGGATGCCGGCGGCCAACGACAGCGCCTCGACCACGTTGTGAAGTTGCCCAAACGTCTCGATCGGGGCTGGTTTGGCGCCCGTCGACGAGATGGCGATCTTGTCCGACGACACGTAACCCATAAACGACGAACTGGCCGAAAAGATCAGGGCGAAGATGACACCGATCAACCCCGCTTTGAGCACGGTCGAGACGGTGACCGATACGACGGCGAGCAGGCCAAAGAAGGTGATCATCAGCAGCCAGGTATCGCGGCGGTTTGCCGCGGCTAGCGCCTCGAAGTCAAGGGGTTGCACCACCACTTCACCGTACTGGGGTTTCGGGCCAGTTCAGTGGGCAAACCCCGGGTGCTTGCCCGGTTACAAGGCCCCCGGCGGCACGATCTTTCGCACCGACTGCTCGGCGACCACGTGGTGGTTGGGGACCGCAAGCTCGCCGAGGATGTGGGCAACATGGCCAGCGTCGGCGGGACTGCCACCCACGATCACCGCATAGTCGGCCAAGGTGGCGAACTCGAGTGTCTGTTGGCTCAGCGCAGGGGTCGGCCCGCTGATGAAGACCTGCTCGACAACCCCCGAAACGCTCTCGACGATATCGGCGAGTTCGACTCGAGTGAGTCCGCCCACCGCAACCCGTAACAGTCGTCCGGCAGTCGTTTCTACTTCTTCGACCGCCCGAGAGAGGTTATACACCGAGGTGTATGGGGCGTCGGGGTTTGCTGATACTGCGATGAGCGCATTGGCCGGGTCGGCAACCAAGTGCGCCACCGATCGGCCGTGGGTGTTGGCCCCCGCGTCCGCCAATTTGGCGGCGTACCGGTGGGCATCGGCGACGAGATCGACACCGAGCGTGGCGGTGATTTGATGTTCGACAGGCGCGCGATCAGTGGTTGGGTTGGCCGCCGGTTCGGGGTTATCGGTCCCCGGACGAATCCCGGTGTCGAACGACGAGCCCGACGAAGGCGGTTTCGGCGGCTCCGAGGCTGCCGGGTTGCTGCTCAGCGCGCCCGATTGGCTTGGGGATGCGGCGCTGGGGGCCAGCGCAGGGCGCGTCGGGGGCGGGGGCGGTGGAGGAAGCGTCGAAATGTCCTGATTGGTTTCCATGAAGGCCAAGCGGCTCGCTGAACTGGTGGATGTCCTCGAAAGACAGATGAAGCCCTTCAGGCTGAGAATACATGAGGCATGTTGAAAATAGGTAACGGGTCAGCGCTTTTGGCACTGGGCGCAAAAGGTGGTTGTGCGAGCGTCGTAGGTGGCCCGGCGGAGCACGTCGCCACACCGCTCGCAGGGCTCGCCGCCGCGTCCGTAGCAGCGCAAAAAGAACTGGTTTGCTCCTTGGTCGCCGGTCGGTGTGACATAGTCGCGCAGCGTGGTGCCGCCGTTCTTCAGACTGGCGACCATCACCTCTTCGATCGCATCGCGAAGCAGATGAGCTCGCGGCCTCGACAGCTTTCGGACCGCCGGATGGATCTGGGCGAGCCAAAGCGCCTCGTCGGCGTAGATATTGCCGACCCCGGCCACCGGCCGTTGGCTTAGCAACTGGGTCTTGAGCACCCGCGAACTGGCCTTGAGGGCAAGGTAGAACTCGTCGCCGTCGAAACCCGGGCCGAAGGGTTCGGGACCCATGGCGGCGAGGGTCGGGATCGAGCTGTACTCGCCCGCCGGGACCACCCGCAGCCGACCAAAACGCCGAACGTCGCGAAAGGTGAGGTGGTGGCCGTCGTCGAGTTCCCACCTCGCTCGCACGTACGGGTCGTCGAGCGGTTCGCCAAAGAGCAGTTGCCCGGTCATTCCTAGATGAACGATCAACTCGGCTTCTTCGCCCGCTTTGTCGGGGGCGAGACCAGCGATGAGGTATTTGCCCCGCCGGTCGAGCCGGGTGATGGTAGCGCCAAGAAGTTCGCGAGCCGGCGTGAACTTTGCCGACGGGTGGCTCCAAGCCGACTCGATCTGGCGTCCCACAACATCGGGTTCGAGTGACGCTCGAACCGTTTCAACTTCGGGTAGCTCAGGCACAGTGCCACGCTAATCGCCGTCACGGCCTAGATTCACCGCGGTGAGTGCAAACCAAACCAGCGGCGAGTCAGCGGCCTCGGAATTGGCCGAGGTGCTCGACGACCCGGACGAGCTGCTCGACCTCGATCCAGCGCGAGCCGAACTCTGGGTTTCGGGGCTGTTGGCCGACTTCGGACAAGGGCCCGTCGTCGAGGCGATTTCCGCTCTAGCTGCCCCCACCCCGGCCCAAGCGCTGGTGGGCGCGGTTCTGTCGGTTGTGGCCGAAGCCCCGTCCGCCGAACAAGCAGCGGCGCGGTTCTCGCCCGAACAGCTTGCATCACCTGCGTGGGCCGCCCATCTCGGAACCGCAGCACCGGTCGACGCGATGCGGGTGTTGGCGGGCGGCGAACACATGACGACGATCATCCGGTTCGAGCACGGTGACGAGAGCCGCCACCTGGTGCTGGTCGATCTCGGCACCGATCCGGTTCGAGCGCTCGACATCCGTTTCGCTCCCGACGGCCTGTTCGAAGAATCCTTCGACGACCCCGAGCTCGAACTCGAGCCGGCCACCATCGCCGAGGTCGCAGCCGAGTTTGTCGACGCCATCGAGAACCCGGCGTTCGACGAGCCCAGCATCGAGCTGAATCTGTTGGTTGCTCGCCGGCGGGCCGAGGCGGTGCTTCGCCGTCAGGGTGACGCTCGCCGTCTGTTGCCATTGGAGCCGACCGAGTTTGCCCCTGCGGCCGCCGACGCCGAATCAGTCGACGTCTTTGGTCATCGCGATGTCGGTGCCGACGCGGCAGCGGTCGAGGCCCTTGAGGCGGCGCTTGGAAAATGGTTCGTCGCTGACAGCCCCCTCGCCCCAACGCCAACCGACGTTGCCGAGACCGCCGCTCGGCTTCGGGCGCTTGCTGACTCGCCCGAAGCGTCGGCAAACTACCGGGTCGTGCTTGAGGCCGCGGGTCTCACCGGGGACGAACCCGACGAGCAGTTGGTACTTGGCTGTTGCGGTGCGTACGTGATGCCGGTCTCGTTGTCGGCGTTCGAACCGACCGAAGTCGAAGCGATCCGTCACCTCGAATGGGCCGACTGGTTCGGCGCCGTAGCGGTACTGGTCCGCAAGGGCCCAGGAACCGTCGTGACTCCTCGGGAGATGGTCAAGGCGATCAATCGATGCCCCGAGGTCACCACCACGATCCCTAAAGCCGACGCTGACTATGTGGCGTGGTCGTTCGAACGAACCCTGCATGCGTGGGAACTGAGCGGGGTCCTCTCGCCCGACGGTGAGTTAACCGAGTTTGGGCAACGGGTGCTTCCCTATGCCTTGCGCCACCGGTGGGGCGGTGCCCCGCAGGCGGGTGACGGTTAACCCATTCCGACCGGGTTACGGGTCTTGCCCGTCACCCGGGCGTAGAGCGCTCGACTAACGATGAGCAGGCCGATGAGTACCAACGAACCCAAAATACCGAAGCCGAAGATGCGGCGGGTCGGGGCCGGAGCATCGGTGCTCAGGGTCGGAAGCTCGATGTCGTCGGCGTTCGGGTCGGCGGGTACCACCACGGTGGCGCCATCGTTGACCGCAAACGCCTGACCAGAGAAGCGACCCCAGCCGCGGTCGACCAACATCTCGCTGAGTTCGGTCGACGCGAGGTCCTTACCGTCTTCGACCGCCAACTGGAGATGCATGATGTCTTGGCCCAGCGGCCCGACAAGGGCTTGCAGGACGGTCACCCGGTCGTAGCCGTCGGCGGCGACGAACTCGACGCCCGACACGTCGACGCTGCCGCCGGCGGCGCTGATCGGGGCGAGTAGTTCTTCGAGTTGGTCCGACGAGCCACCGACCAAGATGCCGGGAAGGTCGTTGCGGACGATGTCGTCCCAGCTGGCGATTTGGGGGTCGAGGATGAGCGGGCTTGAGCTCTGCATGACGGCGAGTAGGTTTGCGGTGACTTGAAGGTCGGCGATCGATTGTCCAGGACGCACCTGAAACTCAGGAAGCAGGCTTTGCGGGTACCGGTCGAGTCCGACCGGAATCGACTGGCCGTAGTCAACGTCGACCCACGAGCTGCTGTCGAGCTGGAGTTGGTGGGTCGGGAGTCCAAAGCCGCAGTCGAGCGGAAGCTCGGAGCGTACGACCACGAGGTTGTCGCGGCGCAGATCGTTGCCCGAGATCTCAAGTTCGGTGTCGAAGCGACCAGCGCGGTCGAGTTCGATCGTGCTGAGTAGATCGTCGTTCACCCAGACGGTGACCACCGGTTCGACGTCGGCCGGCGTGGCGTGCACCAACACGCCACCGAGGCGGACGCGAATTCGGTTGATTGGCTGACCAAAGCGAGCCTGGGGGAGCGGGATAGGCAGCTGGAGTCGAACGGCATCGCTGGCTTCGAGGCGTCGAACGCCCGCTTCGCGCAAGGTGCGACGTTCCTTGAGTTCTTCCTCGTCGATTTCGCGTTCGCCGACCGTCGCCACCTCGTCACTGCTGATCAGCCGGATCTCGGGTTCGTTGATCGACGACGCAATATCGCTCAGCAGTCCTTCGGGCCCGGCGAGGCGCAGGAAGGCCACCTCATCGTTGCCTTGCACGTCGACCCGGCCCACATCGGCGTCGGCGAGAACGATCGTGCGGGTGAACGGGTCAGTGCTGATCGAGTCGATGAGGTTGCTGGGGATCTCGCGCACCACGAACGATGGGGTAACCGGGTAGGCGGTGGTGAGGTGGGTGGCGAGCAACATGACCGCTTCGTCGACGTGCGCCGGGCGGTCTTGGTCGACCAGGATTTCGAACCCTTGAATAACTTGGGGGAGGAAGTCGGACACGGTTTCGGGAAGTGACGGTTGGGCCCGGAACAAAAAGGTTGGGTTCAACAACTCGGCGGCGAGGGGTTCGATGATGGGTGAGGTGCACTGCTGGCCGGCGTACTCCTCGGCCTTGACTTGTACCAAGGAGTCGCCCGCTGCTGGTTCGATTTGGGCGGTGATTTCGCGGCGGGTTCCACCTTCGATGATTTCTTCGAAGACCACTTCGTCGTTGACCGAAATGCTGACAAAGGTCCGGCTCACGTTCGATGGGATAACGATGCTGGTCGAGATCTCGGTGAGCAACAGGCCCGGCGGGGTCGGCACAATGAACTCGGTCTGACCGGCGGGGCGGGCCATCCGGATCGACCGACCAAGGCCCAGCTCGGCCGTGTTGAGGGTAAAGCCGTCGCCGGCGCCCTCAAGCGCCTTTCGGTCGACGGTGCTGTTGAGTTCGTCGGTGTCCTCGGTGTCGTCGGTGTCGTCGGTGCCGGCAGTGTCGCCGGTGTCGGCCGGCTCGGCTTCGGTTGGTCGGACGCCGAGGTCGGAGGAACCAACGCCGTCGGTTCCGGTTTGCGCGGTAGCCAAGCTCGGCGAAACAAGCGTGGCGAGGAGCGCGAAAACCACGACCAACATCAACGTGCGGGCATGGGTACTGAGGCGGGGAAGCGGGGAGGGCGCCATCAGGTCGAATTGGCCGTCTTAAACCCGGCGCGCGGCATTTCGCCCCAGGTGGTCTTCTTGCTTGGCGCGATCGACCGAAGCCGCCACCACAAGCTCATCTGGCGGAAGCCCCAGTTCATGCAGACCGCCCACAACAACATGTAGGCAAGGTCTTTCGGGCGGCTGTAAAAGCCGAAGGTGCTGACACCGACCGCTACCGACAACATGGCCACTACCTGGCCGATCAACTGGGTGGCCAACAACATGGCCAGGGCGTTACCAACGTCGACCCAGCCGAGAAGGAGCAGGGCGGCCATAATGATCCAGCCCAGCCCTTCGATGATTGGGCCCCACCACTCAAAAAGATGCAGGGTGCCGACGCCGTAGCGCCCAAAATTGCGGTACCTGGGGCGGCCGATCATGTCCATCGTGTCGCCCACGATCAGCTTGAGGCCGCGATGCCAACGCATGCGCTGGCGTTTGAGCACCGACCTGACGGGCGGAAACTCGGTCCAGACGATTGCTTCGGGAGCCTGAACGACCCGGTACGGAATGTCGTTTTCGAGGTGGTAGCGATGCATCTTGATCACCAGGTCCATGTCCTCGCCGAGGTGGCCGTGGACATACCCGCCAAGGTCGGTGATGACGTCGCGACGAAAGAGGCCGAAACCGCCCGAGATGATGGGCATGGCGCTCACGTGGGCCATGCCGGGCCGCGAGATGACGAACGCCGTCAGGTATTCGATGAGCTGGCAGCCCACCCAGTAGTTGCGGCTCGCTTGCCGATCCACGATCTGTGATCCGTCGATCACGATGTCGTTGCCGGGCAACAGGGTGGTGCCGACGGCGATGACGTTGTCGGGTTGGGCCATGACCTCGACCATGCAGCGAGTCATCACGTCGCTTTCCATGAACTCATCCGCGTCCATGATGACGACCCACGGGTTGTTGGCCATATTGACCCCGACGTTGGCGTTGTCGGCTTTGGCGCCGGCCGGATCCTTATCGACTAACCACAGGCGGTCGTCGACCCGTGACCGGAAGATCGTGCGAAGCGGTTGGGTCTCGATAGGCCCCGACGTTGGGTTGTCGTCGACCACGTCCATATCGAAGGTCTCGACCAACACGTTGAGCGTGTTGTCCTTTGAGCCATCGTTGACCACGATGACCTCAAGGTTCGGGTAGTCCTGGGCCAACGCGTTGCCGGTCGAGTGAGCGATCACGGCCTCTTCGTTGTAGGCCGGCAAAATGATGGTGACGCCCGGAGGATCCTCGAGCGTGGGAGTTTTCTGCAGCGGAACTGGTCGACGCGACGGTCGCTCGCGACTCAACAAGCGAAGGCTGAGCAGACTCCAGAAACCAATCGCCAGAAAGTGGACGATGGTGAACGTGAAGGCGCCGTACATGAAGATTTGAAGGACAAACTGGATCACTTCGACACCGCCGCATTGTTGACGGGCAAGTGTTCGGTGGTGTCGATTTCGGTGCCGGGCTCGTGACCCCACAAGACCATGGCCGCGACATCGGCGGCGTCGGAACCCGATTCTGAACGGGCGGCGGCTCGCAGGATGCGGCGCCCTTCAGCGCTGTCGACCATGCGGGCGGCGGCGGCGAATCGGGTGATGCGGTCCTCGACCCCGATGGCGCCGGCGAGGGCGATCTGGGCTCCGGGGTGCGAGATGATGTTGGCCAGGACGTTGATGGCCGCAAGGCGTCGGTTGGTGTCGGGATCGTTGAGCAACGACACCATGATCGCAATGGCATCCGATGCGTCACCGGGGTCGGGCAGTCGCCCTTCAAGGACGGCCCGTTCGGCCAAGCCAGGAGCGTCGCGCCACAGCGGACGGGCGATCGGGACCCGGCGGTCATCGCGGGTCGCCAGCTTGTCGGCCGCCTGGCCCAAGCTGTCGAGCACCCACGTGCCGTGACGGGGCGCGAGCCCTACCAACAAACCGACGGCGATTTCGGGTCGAAGTTGAACCAGGGCATTGGCCGCCGCACGAATAACTTCGGGGTGTTCATCGGCAACCATGCCAGCTACCTCGCCGGTCATCGATTCGAGCTGGATAACTTCGATCGTCTCGAGCGCCGCGGTTCGGCGCAGGTGGTCCTTCTCGAGCAACTCGTCGCGCAGGTGCGCCGACACCGTGCTCGACTCGATTGCCTCGAGCAGTGCCTTGTTGGGTTCGCCCGGTTGGGCCCGGATCACGGCGGCGACGGCGGCGAGCGCCGCTCCCCGGTGGTGGGGCCGGCTCAGCGACTCGGTGATGACCTGACGGTCTCCTGATGTTCCGCGGTCGTCGGCGAGTGCGTCGGCGGCGTCGTGCACCAGCGTCCAGGCAAAGGAGTCAGCCCGCTGATGGCGACGAGTGGTCCGCTGCACAAACCACGAACGAACGACCAGCAAAACGGTCAGACCACAGGCCGCGCCAGCGCCAGCCCAGGCGATTTCGTGCATAGTGAGTGCGAACACATGCTTCAATCGGCCTAGATGGCGTAGTTCTAAGGATGTAGAACAGCGAATTTCTCGTCCGCTCGGCCTTCGAATGCCGTACGCCCAGATCAGCGATCCGAACACCGAAGTAGGGACCGGACGAGCGGTATGCTGCCGTTTCGGCCCACGTGGTTGTGGCTGGTTGGCATGGGAGGCCGTTCAGGTGGTGCAGCATCGACACATCCGCTTCCGACCGAGTGAAGCTAGCAGCGTTCTTTCCGCCATGTCGGCGATGGCCGAGCGCAAAGACGGTTCGACGTGGATCAACATTGAACCCGACCTCGACGACGAGACCACCGCTCGGTTGGTCGACCGGTCCGGAGTGGCTGGATGGTTCAGTGGCCGAGGCTCCGATATGCCCGTCGCGACCTATATGGCCGTGGATGTGAGCGGGCGCAAGCCCCAGCCGTCGACGGTCGGCATTCAGCACTCGGCGGGTCCCAAGGCAATCGAGCGGCTCGCCGCGCAAGGGATTGTTCTGCCCGAGGGATGTGTGGTGCAACAAGACAGCGGCAAACGCGGGCTTGTTGTGGCCATTCCTGAGCGCATTGCGGTGCGCGAGATCTTGGACTTTCTCACCGCGGCGCTTGGCGCGCTGTTACCGCCGGTGGCCGAAGCGGTCTGGTTCCGCGCCGACATCGCCACGATCGACTAGATCGGGCGAGGAGACGAACGCCGGTATAACCAGCGTTGATGTACCGAGAGGCGTAGCGAGAAGCTACGCCGCTTTGGTTACTTCAGCCTGCTGTGGGGTTGCGGTTCGCTCACACCAACGTTCGACCTCTTTGCGAGAGATCGGGGTGCGGCCCATGCCACAGATGAGGGAGAGTGCCTCACCAGACGCCTTTGTCCGGTTCGTGTTCATTTGATTTTCCTTCGTTTCGCCATTGAAACAAACATTGCGCTTTGCAACTGCGATAAACGTACCATCGGTCGACTCGAAAGAAAACTGGAAGTTTTTTCGAGGGTTTCGCGCCGTTACTCCTCGGCGTCGCTCCCCGCTGCGGCGCGGGCCCCGGCGGCGACGGTTACTCCCGCCCGATTCTCGGCGTAGTCGTCGTCTTCGGGCGTGGTTATCTCGATGTGGACCACCAAATCGGCAAAGTCGGCGGTGCCGAACCCGTCGCGGCATTGCAGGATGAGCGGATCGGTCCCGCCGACCCGAATTCCGGCCTCGCCCAGCCATCCCTGGTCGATCTCATCGGCGGTCCAGCCATTCCAGATCGCTACCTCGACCACCCCATTGCTCGCGTCGACATCGTTGGCGTCGGTGGTGTTCGAGCGAACAAGCACATCTACCTCGGCCGGTGCGCGGTCGGTGTGAAGAGCGATCGCCGATGCCGAGATACCGTTGACCACCAGTTCAACATCGGGTTCGACCAGCAGGTTGAGAATTTGGTTGCGCTCGGTCGACACCGTTTGGCGGCGAATGCGTAACGCTTGGCCAAGGTGGACTGGCTGGCGATACACCGAGTGGATCTGCTCGCCGCCGACCGTTATCGACGACGCTCGCTCGCGTCGAAATGCATCGGCAGCCGGCGGTGCCACTCGAAGCTCGACTTAACCAGCTTCAGGGAGCGACTTGAGGTCTCGTACGACGCGTTCGGTGACTTGGTCACCTTCGTCGTCATCGTCGGTCTCATCAGCTGGGCTCTCGCCAGCTCCGCCGTCGGTGTCGAGCGTTGGGTCGTCTGGCTCGTCGCCGACCGCCTCGTGGTCGGCATCGTCGTCGTGAGTCGCATCATCGATGTCGCCGGCGTCGAGGTCATCGCTGGTGTTGTCCGAGGTTGCAATCTCGGTACCCGCAAAGGGATCGACCGGACTGTTGGGCCACACTGCGGTGTCGGCTTCGGTGCGGAGCATTTCTTCGTCTTGGTCGGTGATGGGGTTGTACCGGACCGGCGGGTTGCCTTCAGCCAGGCGTTGTTTGTTGGCGTCGTCGAAGCTCGAATCGCGAAGATCGATCCAGAACTCTTCGTCGGTCTTGCCGGCCGCTGCGGCGCCGATCCGTTCGGAGTTGCCGATGGCGTACTCGGGTGCCGGTCGGTCGTGGCGGGCCAGAACCCGTTCCCGGCGCTTCGACCGCAACGCCAAGGTCGGCTTGCCGGTGCGCTCGGTAAGGCGAAGTCGAATCTCTTCATTTTCCTCGGCGCGGCGCACTTTGCGATAGTGCCGGTACTCGAGGGGCCCACGCTGAACCCGGTCGCCTTTGGCGCGGAACCGAGCGTGTTTTGGCCGGGCCGCCCAGTCGAGCAGCATCCATACCGCGGCAGCAACAATCCAGCTACCGGCAAAAATGGCAATCAGCTCAAGGTCGGTCACACTTCTCCAGACGACCGGAACGGCCGAATAGTTGCGCAAATAGGGGAATTTCTTTGACGAACCCTACCGGCTCGTTGGGGCCGACGAAAGGGACCCTCCAGACTTGCGATCACTGGTTTCGGGCCGTCATGCCGCCGTCGACTGGGATCACGGCGCCCGTGAGGTACGAGGCGCTCGGGAGCGCGATCGAAACCACGACATCGGCCACCTCATGTGGTTGGCCGTAGCGGCGAAGTGCGGTCACCCGACGACCAAACTTGGCTTTGGCCTCGTCGGGGATCTCGGCGGTCATTCCGGTATTGATTGGACCAGGGCACACGGCGTTGACCGTGATCGCCGAGGGGCCAAGCTCAACCGCCAACGACTTCGTGAGGCCAACCACCCCATGCTTGGAGGCGGTATAGGCGCTGATGTAGCCCGTTCCGCCGAGCGCTTCGGTTGACGCAATGTTGATGATGCGCGCCGCCGAGCTCTTTTGAAGGTCGCCGAGACAGGAGCGAATCAGGCGGGTGTATCCGGTGAGGTTGACCGCCAGCGTTTTGGCCCAACCCTCGTCAAAGTCCGGGCTCTCGATCGGCGTGGCGATCGAAACGCCAGCGTTGTTGACCAAAATGTCGATCGGGCCAAAAGCCTCGCGTGTGGCGTCGACCGCCGCGGTCACATCCTCGGCGACCGAAACATCGCACCCCACCCCGATCATGGTCGGGTGACTCGCGGCGAGCTGTTCGACCGCCTCGGCCGAAACGTCGAGAGCGCCAACCATGGCGCCCTCGTTGGCGAACAGTTCGGCGGTGGCGCGGCCGATTCCGCTCGCTGCGCCGGTGACGATGACCGTCTTGGCTCGTACCGATCGCGGGTTCTCGTTACCTTGGCCGTCAGTAGTGGGTGGGTGCTGCATAGTTCTGTCTTACTCGCATCACCGATGGTCACTACGATTGGCCCGTGAACTCCTCAGAAGTAGTTGTTGTCGGAAGCGCAAACCTCGACATTGTGGTCGGGGTCAGCCATCACCCCACGACCGGTGAAACGGTGATGGGTGGCGATCACCAGCAGATTCCGGGAGGCAAAGGTTCGAACCAGGCGATCGCCGCGGCTCGACTCGGCCGCCAGACCAGCTTTGTGGGTTGCGTTGGCGACGATGGTCCTGGCGAGGTGCTTTCGGGTGCGCTCAGGTCGGCCGGGGTAAACCTCGACGGTCTGATGGTCACTCCCGACCGGCCGTCCGGGCTGGCGCTGATCGCCGTCGATGCGTCGGGCGATAACTCGATCGTCGTTAGTCCCGGCGCCAACGAGGCGTTGCCGGCGTCGTTTGTCACCTCGAACGCGGCGGTTGCCAACGCTTCGATGCTGTTGCTGCAGCTCGAAACGCCGATGGACACCGTGGTCGCCGCCGCGCAAGCCGCATCGGGCACGGTGTTGCTCAATCCCGCCCCCGCCGCCACACTGCCCAGCGAGTTGTTGGCCCGCGTCGACGTGTTGATCCCCAACGAAACCGAGCTTGCCGCGCTGGTCGATCAGCTCTCCGCCGATGACCTCGACGATCTCGATGCGGTCGCCGAGGCGGCCAAAACGTTGGGTCCTGATGTGGTGGTGACCTTGGGTGCTCGTGGCGCCTTGGTGGTCGCCAATCGCGACGGGCACACCGTCACGCATGTTCCGGCGCCGACCATCACCCCGGTCGACACGACGGCGGCCGGCGACTCGTTCTGTGCCGCGCTGGCCGACGGGCTACTGCGGGGCGATCTGGTCTCGGCTGCCCAGTGGGCCGTTCAGGTCGGAGCGGCGACCGCGCTGGCCGCCGGGGCGTCGAGTTCGCTTCCAACCACCGACGAGGTGGCGGCCCGTCTCGGGTCCTAGTGCTTGGACTTGTTGCCGCGCTTCTTCTCGCTGCGAGCCAATGCCTTGGCTGCTTTCACCCAGTGTTCGCGTTTCGCCCGTTCGGCGAGACCCGGGATCTTCTTGTCGAGCGCAGCGAGATCAGACTTTGACAGGTCGGCGATCTGCTCATACTGACGGATCCCGTTGGCGGCGAGTGCGGCCGCGATCTTCGGCCCGATTCCTTTGATCACCGTGAGGTCATCGCTCGGCCCGACCATCTTTGATTCGAGCTTTTGCGCGGTCTTGGTTGCGTGGGCCAGTCGACGCTTGCGGTGCCCGGCTTTGGCCGAGGTTGCCTTGACTAGATCGATCCGTAGTGCCGAAATGGTGGCGGCGTATTCTTCGCTGCGCTGTTCGTGGCGCTCAAGTTCTTTCTGAAGCGCCGACAGCTCGTCGTTGTTGGTGGCGAGGGTCGATTCGGCGTCGCGCAGTTTGCGCTCGAGTCGTTCGACCTCTGGGCCGGATGCTGCGCTGGCGGTGGTCGCGTCGGCCAGCGCGTTGCGGGTCTCGGCAAGTTCGGCGATCAGCCGGTCGTTCTGGGTCGACAGTTCGGTAATGGTGGCCTCGCTGTTGGCATGGCGCTGTTCGCTAGAAGCCTGGGCGTGGTCGATCGCCCGCTCAAGCTGGTCGACGCGGGCCTGCATCTCTGGCACCCGGGCGGCTTGATCGACCAACGCCGGGTCGACGGACGGGTTCTTCTTGGCGAAGTCGACCTCGAGTTGGGCGGCCCGCAATTTGGCTTCGAGTTCCGCGACTCGCATCGCCCGAGTCTCGATGCCCTTCGATCGCGACTTCAGGTCATTGATCTTTGACCGCAGTTGTTGGGCTTCGGTTTCTAGCTCGGTGACCCGACCGGCCCGGCGTTCCAGTTCGGGCAAGCTCGCCCGCAGGCTCAGGAGTTCAGATTCGCTAGCCGACAAATGTTCGACGCGAGCTTCGAGTGCACTGATGCGCATGGCTCGTTGTTCGGACTCGTGGCGGGTTGCTTCGGAGGCCAGCTTGATTTCGTCGGCCTCGTCGAGTGCCCGGTGAAGGGTCTCGGACTCATACTCCGAGGCGGCGAGGTCGTTGGCGAGCAGTGCTGCTCGTTCGGAGACTTCGGTCAGTTCGGCTTGGGCGTTGTCCAGCTCGGCCGCCGTGCTGTTGAGCTTCTCCGTGGTCTTGCCCAGATCGGCGGTCGCGGTCGACAGCTTTTGGGTCGTCTCGTTCAGTTCGTTGGTGGTGTCGCTCAGCGCATCGGCGGTGTCGTCGAGTTGTTTGGTGCGGGCGTCGAGGGCCTCAGCACTTTGCGCGAGTTCGTCGGTGTACCGGTCGCGTTGATCGGCGAGTTCGGTCTCGAGCTCAGTAACCCGGGCGGTCGCTTCGGTGTACTTGCGGTCGTGGTCGGCGATCGAGGCTTCCAGCGAATCGACGCTGTGTTGTAGTTCGCTCGCTCGTTCGTTGCTCGTTTCGAGTTCGTGTTCGAGAACCGTCACCCGGGCTTGGGCGGTCTCGAGTAGCTCGGTTTGCGAGTCGGCAGTCTCGTTGAGTCCGTCCTGGGCGGCACGCAGTTCGAGCAGATCGGCCTCGACCGTCGACTTGGCCCGCTGGGCGGCGTCGAGTTGGCGACGCGATTCGGCAAGCGAGTTCGACGAGCTGGTGATCTCGGTTCGTAGACCGACGATCGCGGCCCGCTCGGTCTCGAGTTCTTGTTCGAGCTCGGCTACTCGGGCCTGCTGTTGCTCGATTCGGTTGTTGGCCGCGTTGAGATAGGACTGCATCGTGGTCTGGTCGGCCAGCTGCTGTTCGAGTTCGACCACTCGAGACTGCTGTTCGCTCAGCGTGTCGTTTGCCGATGCGAGCAACGAGCTGGTTTGGGCTTGTTGTTCGAGTTGGTCTTCGAGCTCGGCTACTCGGGCCTGGTGCTGATCGGCGGCAATGCGTACTGCGGCCAATTCGGCGTTGAGTTGGCCCGACTCGTCGATCTGAGCTTGCAGGGCGGCGACCTGTTGGCGCTGTTGTTCGATCGCTTCGTTCGCCGCGGCGAGTTCGGCGACGAGGCGGTTGTTCTCGATGACCTGGCGTTCGAGTTCGCCGGCCCGCCTTTGCAGGTTGGTCTGAAGCGACGCCGACGAGGAGACCCGGCGTTCGAGGTCGGCCCGCATCTTGTCGACGTCGGCCGCCAGCGTTGCCGCGAGCTCGCGTTGTTTTTGGGCTTCTTGACGTTCGGCGTTGAGCTCGGAACGCAAGGTTTGGCGTTCGGCTTGTTGAGCGGGCGCTGCTTCGGTGTCTTCGGTCTGGGGCGACGGCGCGCCGGCGGTCGCCTCGCGTTCGGCGAGGTCGAGTTCGGCTTGGTCGACCAAGTGTTGTTGTTCGATCGCCGCCTCGCGCATGCCCGACAGCGTTTGTTCTGCGACGTCGAGATCCTCTTTGGCTACCGCAATTTCGTCTTGAGCGGCCGCCAGCTTTGCCTTGCCGGTGCGCACTTCATCTTCGAGCTGTTTGACCCGTTGGGTCGAGGTATCGCGTTCGGCCTGAAGATCGCTGCTGCGTCGTTCGAGTTCGGCGATATGGGTGGTGCTGGCATCGAGTTGCGCCGCCAGATCGCGAGCCCGTTCGTTTGCCCGTTCGATCGCCACCTCGAGTTGGGTAACCCGCTCTTGTTGGGCGGCGAGCGACGGATCGGTGTTGGCTGCTTCGCCAAGTTGGCCGGTGGCCATCGCGGCAGCCAGGCGAGCCTCGTCGCGGCGGTTGGTCTCGGCGGTGATCTCGGGGTCGAGCGCATCGAACCCCGTGGGCGGAGCGAGCGAAGAGAGCGGACGGGCCGGTGGCGCATCGAGCGAGGACCGGACGGGGCCGGTGTCTTCGAGTCGCTTCTCGAGCTCGGGCAACAGTTCGGCCCGAGCCGACAGATCGTCGATGCTGGTTTGTAACCGAAGGTTCTCGGTTTCGAGCTCGCTGTTTTTGGTGCGCAACGCCGCTCGTTCGAGCTCGGTGGTCTCGCCGTCTTGGCGAAGGGTGGTCAACTCGTGCTGGATCCGGTCCCATTCGCGCAGGCTCACGGTTTTACGCCGCCACTTCCACACCAGCCAGGCACCGAGCAAGGTGAGTAGGGCAGCGCCGATGAGCGAGAGCCAAATTTCAGCGAGTACACGGCTCATGAATTCGTACGGTCTTTCACAGGGAGAATTACGTAAACGCTACGCAACCCATCAGAGTAGATGAAAGGGCATGAAAATGTCTAAGGCGGTTTTTCGCGTGTTCGCCCGATCAACGCCGAGCGGGACTCACCAGGGGGTGCCTAGTAACGCTCGCTGTCGTGGAGCCGCGATACCGCACCGACCAGGATCTTCTTGGCAATCTTGGGGCTGCCGTCGAGCAGGCTGGAGAACTCGCGCCGGTTCAGCGCATCGATCACCATGTCGGTGTCGGCGGTAATCGTGGCGTTGCGAGGCATGCCGGCGATAACGGCCAGCTCGCCAAAGAAGTCTCCGGGGCCGAGCGTGGCGATGACTTTGCCGTCTTTGCGGACCGTTGCTTGGCCCTCGACGATAATCATGAACTCGCGTCCAGGCTCACCTTGTTTGGTGAGCACCTTTCCCGCCTTGATCGGAACCTGGGTGAGTAGACCAGAGATCGACTTCAGTTCCTTGTTCGAGCATTCGCTGAAGATCGAAATTTCCTTCAGTTTGTTCTCGGTGCCTCGTGCCATGTGTTCCCCCTGGGTCCGCGCTTGATCATCTCAGAATCAACTTGTGTGACTCACACTAGCCACCAATGGTTCGACGGCCCATTTTTCGCTCCCCCCAGAGCCGCGATCTAGGGTGAGGCCATGGGATTTCCAGACGAAGTCAAGGCCATCGCCGACCAGGTTCGCACGTGGGGGAAATGGGGCGCCGACGACCAGTTGGGCACGCTCAACTACCTCACCCCCGAGGCGATCAAGCGCGGCGCCGACAGCGTGGTTAGCGGGCGAACCTTCAGTCTGGCGGTCGACCTTCAACTCGACGGCATGCAGCTTGGCGCTATCCCGGGTCGGGTCAATCCGCTGCGCACGATGGTGGCGATCAACTCGTCGATGACCCCCGACGACCCCGAGTCGTTCCACACCAGCGACGATGTGGTCACTATGGGTCTGCAGGCGGCTACCCATTGGGACGCGTTGGCCCACGCCAGCTTTAACGGCAGCCTCTACAACAACAATCCGGCGTCGGGGATTAACGAGTGGGGCGCCTCGACCTGTGGCATCAGCAATGTTCGATCGTTGACCGGTCGGGGAGTCCTGCTCGATGTGGCGCGAACCAAAGGAGTCGACGTACTCGACTTTGGCTACGCAATCACCGCCGATGACCTCGACGAGACGATCGCTGCTTCGGGCGTGACGATCGAGTCGGGCGACATCGTGTTGATCCGGACCGGGCTGATGCAGAAGTACTTCGCCGGCGACAAACAGGCCTACAACGGGTGGTCGGGTAGTCCGGGGCCGGGTGTGACCTGTGTGGAGTGGTTCCACCGTCACGAGGTCGCCGCCGCAGCTACCGACACGTTGGTCTTTGAGGTCTTCCCGTCGGAGTACCCCGAGGCCATGTTGGCCGTGCACGTGCTCGACCTCGTCGAACTCGGTCTGACCCAGGGCCAGAACTGGAACCTTGAAGACCTGGCCGCCGACTGCGCCGCCGACGGGCAGTACACGTTCATGCTCGAAGCATCGCCGCTGCCGTTTGTGGGTGGCTGCGGTTCGCCGGTGAACCCGGTAGCGATCAAATAGCCAGCGAGCGACTACCGCTCGGTCACCTCGGCGGTTACTCCTCGATCTCGACCAGCAACAGAAGTTCGATAAACGCCCAACCGGTCTGGCCTTCGTATTCGAGTTCGGCCCAGTGATCGGTGCGGTTACCAGTGAGGGTGGCGTAGGAACCATCAGGGATCGTCACGATGATCTCGCCGTTTGGTTCGCCGCGAACATTCACGCCGATCGAACCCGGAGCGTTGGTGACGGTGACCCCTTCGGTAATCGCCGAAGCCCGGTCAGACGGGTCGCCGACGACCTCGATGAGGTACTGGGTCGAGACCCATCCGGTGCGGTTATCGAACGTGATCTCGGCCCACTGGTCGGCCACGTTGCCGGTGAGCACGACGACCGTGCCGGAAATGAGGCGATCGACGATGGTGCCGTTTGGTGCGGTTCGTACGTTAAGCCCGTCGGTGTCGTCGACATAGACCATCGCCGAGCCGGTCGGACCGCTTTCCTGGTCGACGTCGCCGTCGCCGATCTTGGGTTCGGCGGCTTGAGCGTCGGGGCGCAGCGGAATCACGAACTCGCTGTAGACCCAGCCAATGGCGTCGTCGTAGGTGACCTCAATCCACTGACCTTGCGATGAGCCGGTTGCGGTCACTTCGGCGAGCGGCACGATGTTCATGATGACGTCGCCGTCGGGTTGTTTGCGAAGGTTGACCCCCGACGCGATGCCGGTCACGACCAGGGTTTCGCCGGCGGTAACTTGCGCGTCGGCGATTTCGGTCGGGTCGCTGGAAGGCGAATCGGTAGCGAACGGCGACTCCGGGAGAGATTCGAGCGATCCGACCGGGGCCAGATACCCACTGTGTACCCAGCCGATGTTTTGTTGCCACCGCACCTCGATCCATCGCACGCCGTCGACGTCGGTGACGTGACCGGTACTTGAGACGGTTTCGCCCTGAGCCAGTCGAGCGAGTGAGTCCGACGACACGGTTGCGTCGGCCCGGAGGTTGAGCCCGATGTCGGTGTTGACCACGACCCAGTCGTCGGCTCGGAGTGATTCGTCGGCGAATGCCAACGGTCCGTCCGGGTTCTCGAATCGTTCGGGTAGACCGACTGAGCTCTCTTTGCTGTAGGTGCACGACGTGGCGACCATCAGCAAGACGACGGCCGCGACAAGCAGGCGGCCGGGCAACAAAACAGCGCGTGCGCTGCCTGTCGTGAGGGGGTTGGTGATCGGGCGAACAGACATGGTTCCCACAAGGGTTGATTCCGTAGGTCAAAAGAACCATCGGCGTCGTGGTGGGAGTTGTTAGGAGTTCGTCCGAGCGACGTTTGGACGGGTGGCTCAATACCCGGCGGGGCGGTCAACCAGGCCAATCGGCTCGGTGTTGTTCACCATGGCCTCGATGTTGTGCGCAATGATTTCGCCATGGGCCGTCCAGCCCAGATGCCCCGACCAGGAGATGTGGCGGCTCAGACGCACCTGAGGATGGGTGTACAACCAGTGACCGTCGGGCAGCGGCTCGGGGTCGACCGTGTCGAGCGATGCCCGGGCCACCACCCCCGAATCGAGGGCGTTGCGCAGCGCATCTTGATCGACCAATCCACCCCGGGCGATATTCACCAGGTGGGTCCCCGGTTTCATCGCTGCGAACACGCCCTCATCGATCATCTGGGCTGTTTCGGGGGTGAGCGGCGCACCCAACACAATGTGGTCGGCATCGGAGACCGCCGTGGTGGTGTCGGGCACAACGGTGGCGAAGCTGGCCGCCGCATCGTCGGCCGACACCGGACGGCGACGGGTGGCCACGACCCGCATATCGAACGCGTGCGCCAAGGTGGCGACCCGCCGTCCAATCTCGCCGTAGCCGATCACGGCCACGGTTTTGCCCGCCAGTCCGCCGAGGTGCGGATCGGCATGCCATTTCTCGGGTGCTTGGTCGATCCACATAGCGGGAAGTTGCTTCTCGAACATCAACATCGTGGTCAGCACCCACTCACTTATCGGCACCGCGCTGGCACCGCGACTGCAGGTGAGCGTGAGGTGGCTCGGCACGAGCTCGATCGGGAAGTGCTCGATGCCGGTGCTGATCAAATGCACCCAGTCGGTGGTGGTTTCCAACGCTGCGGCGAGGTCGTCGCGCGGGCGACCCGTGGTGAGCAACCCAAACGCCGGTTGGGAGAGATCGCAGTTCTGGGCGTCGACCAACTCAACATCGCCGAACTGCTGAGCCAGGTTGGCGATGAGGCCATCAGAGAAGTGATGTCGAATCACTGGTCGGGTCGTCATGTGGTCAAGCTAGCGCTTCGTCGACCGCCCCAATGAGGGTTTCGGTTTTGGAAGAAGTCGCCCATACCCGCTAAGCCTTGAGCCATGTCAGCGCCATCCGCACGGGAGCGGAACCAGGCCGAACGACGGCACCGAGTGCTCGAATCGGCGATGTACCTCGCCGCCAAAGGCGGTTATGAGTCGGTACAGATGCGCGACGTTGCGGCCGAGGCCGAAGTATCGATGGGAACCATCTATCGCTACTTCGGATCAAAGGACGAAATGCTGCTCGCCGGCTTTGCCCGGTGGGTACGTCACACCAGGCGGCAACTGGGCGAACACGGACCCGTGGGCGACAACCCCGGCGAACGGGTCGCCAACGCGCTTGCGTCGGCGGTCGCGAAGTCAGAAAAAGCGCCGCTGCTCATGGAAGCGCTTCTGACCGCCATGGCCAACCCCGACCCGGCCTATGTGGTGTACAAACGAGAGATCGGCGATGGCATGCACGGCATCATCGGCGACGCGGTCGGAATTGAAGATGCGGTCGATGTCGACGGCGTTGCTCGGGTCGTGAGCCACGTGTGGTTCTCGTCGATCATGCGCTGGGTGAGCGGCGTTGCGCCCGCCGGAAGCGTCTCTGAAGAGCTCCGTTACGCGGTGTCGCTTCTGTTGCCCCAAACCGAGGCGCTGACCATCGCCAGCGTCATCGATCTTCAGGAATCGGTAGGGGTCAGCAACTCGATGCAGGCCGACGCCGGAACCGCCGGGCTGAACAGATAACCCATCGCCTGGTCGCAACCGAGTTCGCAGAGCCGTTCGAGCTGCGCCTCGTTCTCGACCCCTTCGGCAATAACCGTCAGGTCGAGTCGGTGAGCGAGATCGATGATGCCAGCGATGATGGCTTCGGAGTCGTCGTCTTCGATCAGTTCGGCGACGAAGCTGCGGTCGATCTTGAGTAGATCGACCGGGAACTGCTTGAGGTACTGAAGCGACGAGTAGCCGGTGCCGAAGTCGTCGATCGCCAGCTTGATACCGAGGTGCTTGAGGTGGTTGAGCTGGCGGGCTGCTTCTTCGGTGTCTTGCATCAGCGCCGACTCGGTGATCTCTAGGCAGATCAGCTCGGGACTGATCTGGGCATCGACGACGATCTGCTGGATGGTTTCGACCAGGTTCGGTTCGTTGAGCTGGCCGGCCGACAAGTTGACCCAAATCGGCACCCGGGGGCGCGACCCGTCGTTCACCGTGTTCCAGATCCGCGACTGGCGACACGCTTCGGTAAGTACCCAGTTGCCGAGCGGAACGATCAGCCCCGTACGTTCGGCGACCGGGATGAACTCGTTCGGCGGAACCAGCTCGCCGTTTCGTTCCCAGCGAACCAGGGCTTCGAATCCAACAATGGTGCCGGTGACCAGGTCGTACTCAGGTTGATAGTGCAGCCGAAGTTCGTTGTTCTCGATGGCGGCCCGCAGCGTGGTTTCGTTGACCAAGCGGCCGCTCGCTGAATCGTGGCGGTCGGGGTCGAACACCGCAATCTGGTGTCGCCCGCCGTTCTTCGCCGCATGTACCGCGGCGTTGGCATCGGCGATGACTTCGTCGGGTCGGCGACTTCCGAGCGCCGAGGTGACACCGATCGATGCGCTGAGCCGCACCAGTTCGTCTTCGGCCCGGAACGGTTCGTGCATGGCTTCGAGGACCCGCCGGGCGACGGTCGCAGCGCCCGCGTTGCCGTCGGTGTCGGTGCAGATCATGGCGAATTGGTCGCCACCGAGTCGGGCGAGGGTGTCGCCAGGGCGAACGAGTCGGCGCAGCCGCGCCGCGATCGACCGGAGGGCATCGTCGGCTGCTCGGTGCCCAATTTTTTGGTTGACCGTAGAGAACCGGTCGATATCCATGATCAACACGCCGACCGGCCGCTTGGTCCGGTCGCTGGCGGCCAACGCTTGGTCGAGCCGGTCATAGAACAGCGCGGGGGCCGGCAAACCAGTGAGTTCGTCTCGCAGAGCCCGGGCGACCAACCGGTCGTGGTTCAACAGGTCGGGGCTCACATCGGCCGAGGTCGACAACCGCTGGCTTGGGCGTCCGTATTGGTCGACCAGGGTGGTGACCACCGTTTCAAACCAGCGGATCGAACCGTCTTTGTGACGGAGCCGATGGGTGAGGCGGATGCCGCCCTCGGAACCTTCAGGGATTGCGGTGGGGTGCAGGGTACGAGCGAGATCTTCTTGGTCGTCGGGATGCACCAGGTCGGAGAGGTTGGCCCCGATGAGGTCGGCGGGTTGGTAGCCGAGCAAGTGTGATGCGGCTGGGTTGGCGTAGAGCACCTGGCCGTTGATGTCGTGGATGGCGATCAGGTCGTTCGAGCTGGCGGCCAGCATCTGGAACCGAACCTCTTGGCCTCGGCTATGGGCCTTGAGCTCGTCGATTCGGGCCTTCGCCAGGTCCGACGGTGGGGCCGGCAGCGATGACTCGACCAGCTCGGGATCTTCGTCGGTGAGGTCGATGACATCGGGGCGAACCGGCGGCGCAGCGAGCGAGCTGCGCATTTCACCTTTGGTCGGGGCGGTTGCCGGCCACGCCTGAAACAGCAGCGCCGTGGGGTCGCCGGGTCCTTTGCCCACCGGTTGAACCGACAACATGACCGGCTCGGCATCGCCCGCTGGCGAGAACACGACGTCGCAAGCCACCTCGACCGGGTCACCCTTGAGGGCCTGGCCGACGAGAAAGCGCAGCGATGCGGCGGCCGACGGGGTGCGGTTCCACCATTCGGCCGACCAGATCGGGATGCCCAACACGTTGGGTCGTTCGCGGTCGGCGAGCAGGTCGTTGCCCTCGATCAGTACGCCGTTGGCGTCGAGCAAGGCGGCCAGGTGGCCGACCAGGTTGAGGATCGGCCGGGCGGTCATCGCCCGTTCGGGCAGGTCGGCGTCGGGGTTGTCGACCTCGCCCAAGCGGATAGCAAGTGAGTCGGTCCGACCGAGCGAGGGGTGCTCGTCAAGGTCGTTGGCCGGGTCGGTCGTCAGGTCACCTGACGCCGCAGAGGAAGAAATCTGTGCGCTGATCAGATGATGTTACTGAGCCTGGTGTTGTTTCCGTCGGATACGCACCGTTTGTGTTCCGATGCAAAACCGGCACCGCTGCTAGGCGAAATAGGTCTTGAGGGTTCGGTGCCACTTGTTGCGAGGCAGCTCTGGTCGCAGGGCGGCGAGGCCGGTGCAGTATTTGCTGACCCGGATCGGGCGAATGCCTTCGGCCCACAGCGCTCGGTCGAGGCTGCTCGCCTGACCAGCCGACTTTGTCTCGAGCACCACGTGGTCGAGTTCGACCGAACCATACGACAGTCCGTCACATTTCAGACCGAAGTCGAATGTGGCCCGCGAGCCAGATATCGGGTCGAACACCGTCGAGCGACGGTAGGTGGTGATCAGCGATGGGGCCAGGCCCGCAGGTGTCGTGTTGGCGAATAAATGGTCGGCGATGAACCGATCGGCAACGTCGGTGAGCACGGCGGAATCGGCGGGGTCGTAGTCGAGCGCCACTTTGGTGTTCATTTCGCGACCCTCGCGTTGTTTCACCTCAACCTTGGCGGTCGCCGCCGATGCCGCAGTCGCTTCGTAGACCCGGGTGCGGATCTTCCACCGCCGGCGGCGTCGGTGGGCCGCTCCGAGGTAGGACGCCATATCGGGGGTGTCGAAGTAGGTCGTGCGGTAGCCAAACTCTCGGATCCCGCCGATATCGAGGACTTGGGTTTCGGGGCTCAACCCAGCCACCAACCGGGTCACCACCGACTGCTCGACGATGTACTTGCGGTCGCGGCGGGTCTGGAGGTCGCCTTCGGCGGTGAGGGCGTCGAGCGAGATCGACGGTCGGTGCGAGGTATCGATGCTCAACGGTTGGGGGAGTTGAGGTTGAACCGCACGTCGACCGTGGTCGTGTCGTTCACCAAGTCGATACGCCGGACCTTGGTGCGTTGCACCGATCCATCGAGCAGCGCTTCGAGTCGTTGGTGGAGTTCGGCTTCGTCGGCGATCGCCGTGTCGAGAATCACCCGTTGGCTACGGGCGGCGCCAAACAACGCCGGATGCCCAGCGATGTAGAGGGCGACGATGATGCCGGCCATCAGCACCGGGCCAACCCAGGTTGGTTCGGTGGCGATGCCGCCGATCAGGCCAAGCGCCAGCGCGGCGAAATAGTACGCCACCTCTTCTTGGTCGAGTTCTGATGACCGAAGGCGGATGATCGACAACACGCCAAAAAGGCCAAGCCCGAGGCCGGCCGAGACGGTCGACTCGCTCAACACGGTGGCGACCGACAACACACCGACGTTGATACCGACCAGGGCGACCACCATGTCGCGGCGGCGGTACCTGGGGAAATAGACCACAAAGGTCAACACAGTTATGGCGATGGCGTCCGCGAGGAGAAGAAGCGGATGTGACATGGCGGGGGCGCTTTCAGGAAATGGGAAGAAGCAAAAGAAGCTCTACGGGGCGAGGGTACGTGAAAACCCGGGTCGGACGTTACCGCGACCTTCGCGATTCGAGGTTTGCCCGGAAGGTCTCGAGGTCGGCTTGCCAATCCTCGTAGCTAAGCCCTTCACCGAAGGTCTCGTATTGCTCGATGACCGAATCGGAGATCTGAGCGATCCACGCGTCGAGCAGCGGGTCGACTTCGGCGGCCGAGAACGGACCAGCGAGGAACTCGTCGACCGCCGCTTGGTATTCGTCGTCGAACCCGGCCCAGGCACCCATGAGCGGATGGCAAGCGGCCGAAACCTGTTGGAGTCCAAAGGTGCCAAACGCAAACGGCTCGCAGTCGTCGGTGATCTGGGGCCACTCGTCGGCGATCTCGATCACGCCGCCGATCGGGCCACCGGTCGGAAGAAACGAGTTGTCGAGATCCCACGGAATCAGGTGCATCATGCGAGCCTCGGTCTCCTCGTAGAAGTAGAAGTTGTGGCTCTCACAGTCCGGACCGCCCATGCAATAGATGTGCAGTGGCCCATCGTCGTGGGGGAGGACTCGATCGACAGCGAGGTAGGCCGCCACCGCTTTGGGGTCCATCCATTCGGCGACCACCGCTGCTCGATCCTGCGGTGCGGCGTCGCCGACCGCGTTGGCGAATTCGTACGTGAGGTCGAACGAAGGGTCGTCCTTTTCGTTGGTCTTGAGCCCTTCGAGGAGCCGTTCTTCGGTGGTGGGTTCGCCGTTGATGTCGATCGGCCAGACGTCTTTGTACAGATTGCCCTTGCCGTCGTCGAAGTTGGCCCGGGTGAACCGCCCGTCGACCTGCTCGACGAAGGCGAACAACCCGGCGAACTCGCCGTTGATCATCAAGCGGGCGTGGGTCGACCTCGGAGCAGGAACCCCCATGGCCCGGAACAGGTGGTAGCCGAGCCGGTCGCGCATGAGCGTGCGGTCGAGGTTGGCGGCGTGGAACTGCAGCTTCTTTTGGCCAAAGAACGTGTCCTCTGAGCCGTCCCAATTGATCTTGACCTTCATCGAAAGTTTGGGACACGCCTTGGGACCCGCCGGATCGAACGGGTTGCCGCCCGCGGTGCAGCCTACGAACGCGCCGATCGAACCCTTATAACGAAGGCCGACCTCGGGGAGGGTTTCGCCCTCAAAGGTCAGGCTTGCTTCGACGTATTCCTCGGCCGCTGGGTCGGCGTCGAGGAACGCCAGGTTCTCCTCGGAGATCTCGATCTCAAAGGTGTGCAACAGCTCTTGGTCGAACAGGTAGTCCGAGTCGCCATCTTGGTAGTTCGCTAACGGTTCGCCTTCGGTGGTTGGCGGTGGTTGTTCTTCGTCGGCCTCTGGGTCTTCGTCGGACTGGGCCGTTTCGGCGTCGACTGCGTCCTCGGCGGCCTCAGAGGTCGCCGGTGCCGGTGCTTCGTCCTGCGCCTCGTCGGTCGCGGCGCTCGAACACGCGGCGGCGATGAGGGCGAACAGAACAAGGCCGGCCAACAGATGCAATGTCTGGCGAGAGGTCACCCAAAAACGGTAGTTGGTTGCGGCGATGAACTGTGATTCCAACCGGGAGGTGTCCTATCGTCACATCCTGTAACACGGGTTCTCGTCGGCGCTGCTCGCCGGACCCACAAGAGTCGAATCACGAAAGAGTGGACCACCGTTGTCAGGATTTCTCGAAGGTAAGAACATCGCCATCACCGGCGCCGGCAACGGAATTGGCAAAGCGGTTGCGCTGTACTGCGCGTCCGAAGGCGCCAACATCGTGGTGGCCGACTACGGCGTGTCGATGGATGGCTCCGACCCGACCAGTGAGGTCGCCGACGCCGTCGTTGCCGAGATCAAGGAGTCGGGCGGCGACGCCGTTGCGGTAGCCGGCGACGTGTCGCAGTTCTCGGTCGGTGGCGACATCGTTGCCGCGTCGATGGACAACTGGGGCTCGATCGACGGCGTGGTTTGTGTAGCCGGCAACCTTCGCGAGCGCATGTTGTTCAACATGAGCGAGGAAGAGTGGGACGCGGTCATCGCGGTTCACCTAAAGGGCCACTTCAACGTGTACCGCCACGCACTTGCCGTGATGCGCAAACAAGAGACCGGCGGCAGCTTCGTCGGGTTCACCTCGGGGGCGTTCATGGCCTCGACCGCCCAGGCCAACTACTCGGCGGCCAAGGGCGGCATCATCAGCCTCACCAAGTCGACGGCGCTCACCGCGGCATCGCTCGCCATGCGAGGCGGCGGTCCAATCAACGCCAACTGCATCGCGCCGGTCGCCAAGACCCGCATGAGCGAGAACGTTCCGTTTGGTATCGAGATGGGCGAGGCGGAAGACATTGCGCCGATGGCCGCCTACCTGTTGTCGGACCCGGGTCGTCACGTGAACGGCCAGATCTACACCGTGGTCGGCAAGCGCATTTCGGTGTGGAGCCAACCCGAAGAGGTGCGCACGATGATGGCGCCCGGCGACCGTTGGACCGCAGCCGAGATCGCCGAAGCGCTACCCGACGGCGTGGGCACCGAGCAGCATCCCTTTATCGCCGACCTCGAACGGCGCATGGCCGAGATGGCCGCCGAAAAAGAACAAGGCGAATCGTAAACGCCATGGCGAACACCCCCGAGTACGTTCCGTCGCACCAACTCTTGGCCGGCAAAACCGTCGTCGTTACCGCGGCGGCCGGAACCGGCATTGGATTCGCGGTAGCCAAGCGTTGTGTTGAGGAGGGGGCCACCGTGCTGATCTCCGACATCCACGAGCGGCGCCTCGGTGAGGCGGCCGACCGGCTGGCCGAGATCGGCGAACGGCCGGTGACCGTCGAGTGCAACGTGACGAGCGAAGACGACATCACCAAACTCTTCGACACCGCCATCGCCGAGATGGGCCACGTCGACGTGTTGATCAACAACGCCGGTCTCGGTGGTGAGGCCAATCTGGTCGACATGACCGACGACCAGTGGTCGATCGTGCTCGATGTAACCCTGAACGGAACGATGCGAGCGACCCGTGCGGCCATGCGCCACATGATGGCTCGCGGGTCGGGCGTGATCATCAACAACGCGTCGGTCATTGGTTGGCGAGCCCAGGCTGGCCAAGCGCACTACGCCGCGGCCAAGGCTGGTGTGATGGCGCTCACTCGGTGTGCGGCGATCGAAGCCGCCGAGGCGGGCGTGCGGATCAACGCCGTGTCGCCGAGCCTGGCCATGCACCCGTTCCTTGAAAAGGTCAGCAGCCAGGAGTTCCTCGACTCATTGGTCGAGAAGGAAGCCTTCAAGCGGGCGGCCGAGCCGTGGGAGATCGCCAACGTGATGGTGTTCTTGGCCAGCGATTACTCGTCGTACATGACCGGCGAGAGCCTGAGCGTCAGTTCGCAACACCCGTAAGAGCAGCTACCTACTACTCGAGGATTGCGTCGGTCGGCAGCGCCACGATTCCGGTGGCGCCGATGGCCCGTAGGTCGCGAAGCCGCGACCACAGGTCGGCGCGTTCGACCACCATGTGCGCAGCGACCAGATCGTCGCGGCCAGCCAGGGGCAGCACGGTGGGAGCGGCGAGGCCGGGGAAGATCGATTCGAGTTTGGTCAGCTGGTCGGGCGGAAGGTGAAGCATCACGTACTGGGTGCGCTGGGCGGCTTGGGCGGCCTCGATGCGCAGCTGCATGCTCTGTACTTCGGGGCCCGGATCGGCGGCCCACGCAAAGGTGGCTTCGCACCCATGAGCGACTTCGATGGCGTGAAGCCCGTTGCGGATCAGGCTGCCGCCGGTCTCGCGGAGGTCGACGATCGCGTCGGCCATGCCTTGGGCGCAGATCCCCTCGAGCGATCCGCCCATGGCGACCACGTCGACATCGACGTCGTGTTCGGCGAACCAGCGAGTGGTCCAGTTGGGGAGGTGGGTGGCGACGGTGTGGCCACTCAGATCGGCCAACGATTGAAACGGCGCGTCGTCCCGGCAGGCGAGTACCAGATCGGAGCGGGAGAACCCGAGGCCCACCGACGGCCAGTCTTCGATGGCGTTTTCGAGGGCGGTGTCGGTCGAGATGAATGCGGCGTCGAGGCGGCCAGCAGCCAGCCAACCAGCGGCATCGCTCGGGCGCATCTCGATGAACTCGATGTCTTCGACTACGGCCGACGCATGAGCCGAACCTATGCGGCCGATGCGGTACCCGGCTTGGGTCAACAGTGCGTGGACCGATTCCTTCAGACGGCCCTTGGACGGGACGGCGATGCGGGTCACTTGCGACGTCCTTCGAGCACGGCGAGCACGTCGGCAACGGGAACATCGACGCTGACCAGGCCAACCAGGAGGTGGTAGATCACGTCGGCGGCCTCTTCGGCGGTGAGATCTTTGCGGGTGTCATCTCGGCCGAGTTCGAGGCACACCTCAAACGCTTCCTCCATGATCTTGCGCTGGATAAGTTCGGGATCGCCGAGCAGTTGTGCGGTGTAGGACTCCGAAGCGTCGGCGCCCCGGCGTTCTTGTAAGACGGTTTCGAGTTCGTCGAGAATCACGCCCCGATGGTAACCCCTACCGAAATTTTCGCGCTGAGCGGGCCCAGAGCGGGTCAAGCGCGATCAGAAACTTCGTGGCGGTCGAGATTTCGCTTTTCCCACAGATACAACCCGCCGGTGACCAGCGCGATGATGGCCAGCAGACCAGCGGCGAAGGGTGCGGCGCTGGTGGCTTCGGGGGCGACGGGCAGCCAAGCGACCTCAAGGTTGGCCGGTTCGGCTCCTTCGAGGCGCCATACGAGTCGGTTGCCGTCGATCTCGTCGGCGTTGTGCGACAGGATCTGCCCTCGGACTTCGAAGGCGGCTACAAAGACCATCGGGTCGGGATCGACCCCTTTCTCTCGGGCCCATTCGAGTACCGCTTGGCGGTCGGCGACGCTCGGGGTTGAGGTCAGAGCGAAGGACCCGTCGTCGGCCTCGGTGATGTCGATCTCATGCCACAACATCGACGGCACCCGTCCGGTCTCGAGGCCGGTGCGGCCCAACGTTTCGAGGTCGTCGAGTTCGGTGAGCGGTTTGGTGATGGTGAAGCCGGTACGGGCGGCTCGAATTTCGCTGAACGCCACCCGGTCGTTCAACACGTACCCGGAGGTGTCGAACGCTTCGTCGATCGTGACGCCGAGTTGTTGGCGACTGATCGGCGCGTTGGTGGCGTTTGCGGCGCCAATTTCGCTGGCCTGCTCGGGGTCGTTCGGGTCGTAGCTCCAGTCGATGATTAACGACCCGGACCCGGTCTCGTTGATCACGAGCGTTTCGGTGACCGTTTCGCACGCCGAAAGCACCAAGGCCAACAGCACGAGCACGCCGACCCGCCAGCGGCGAGTCGGGGCTGGGGGTGTTGAGGAAGCGGTGGGCTGACGGGTCATGAGCAGCAGAGATACTGCCACAACGCGATGTATCGGCGGTTTTGCCAGTCGTTTCTTTCGTTGAATCCGTCGACCAGCGCCAGCTCGGAAACAAACCGGTTGCCGGTGGTGATCTCGTTCAGGTCGGCATCGGAGGTGAGGGTAGTGGTCGCCTCATCGACCCCGGCGGCGGTCCAAATCGCGGGTTGCACATCGGGTTGATCGTCGGCATGACCGAAGGCAAACCGGCTGGGATCGATCGGCTGGACCGCCGGAGCGGTTGTAGGGCCCGACAACAACACCGTTCGGGCCACGTCGTGGGTGTCGGCGATGGCGAGAGCCACGTCGGCGCCGTCGCGGTTGCCCGAGATAATCACCCTCGACCAATCGACGGTGCCATCGCTGCCAAAGCTGTCCCAGCCATCGGCCGGGGCGGTGTCGGCCAGGTGACCAATCAACCCCGCGAGCTGCGTTTCGGCGGACTGTCGAGGGTCGAAACCGTCGACCGGTTCGGTCGGGTTGTAGGCCAACACCACGACCCGGGCGCCCGCGTTGGCCATTGCGCCCCACACCGGATCGGCGGCTACCGGGGTGGTCCCGCGCTGGGGGAGGTGCACGTAGATGCGTTGGGCGGGCTCGGCTTCGAGGTCGACCGGGGTGATCACCAAGTGTCGGCCGTCGAGCGGATTGGCCGAGTTCGACACGGTGTCGGGGGCAACGATCGTGAGCAGCACCGCCGATCGCTCGGGCGGGGTCGACGCCCCACCGCACGCCGAAGCGATCAACCCAAACGCGACGATGATGCACCGCCACAAACCGCGACTCATGGGCGGGTGAACACCGGGGCTTCCTCGCCGAGATCGGTACGGGTAACCCGGGCCTGTCGCTCGAGCAGAACCAGGTGCGACTCGACCGACCGGGCCGCTGGTTTGTGCAACTTTTTGTCCACGTCGGCGTACATGACCGCAACCAGGTCGGCGATGGTTTTAGGTTCGGGGCCCAACAGATCGACGATCTGTTGTTCGCGGCCCAGCCGATGAGCGATCAGCGCTTCGACGAACGCTCGAGGATCCTCGATCGCTGGTCCGTGGGTCGGGTAGTACACCTCGTCGTCGCGGTCGAGAAGCAGACGCAGGCTGTCGAGGTAGTGGCCCATGTCGCCATCGGGAGGCGGAATGATCGTGGTCGACCACCCCATCACGTGGTCGCCGCTGAAGAGCGACTTGGATTCGCGGTGCGCGAAACACAGGTGGTTCGAAATATGCCCCGGGGTATACAGCGCTTCGAACGTGAATCCGTCGCCGGCGATCACCTCGCCATGGGCCACCCGAACATCGGGTTCGAACTCGGTGTCAGGCCGATGCATCTCCGGATCGTCTTCGGGTTCGTCGTCTTCGGGTTCGGTGTCGTCGGCCCGGTCCTGACGATCGGCCGCCGATTCGTCCTCAGCGTTGGGCGGGTGGGGCCCAAATCCGTAGGTGGTCGCACCGGTAGCCGCCTTGATGGCTGCGGTGGAAGGGGAGTGGTCGCCGTGGGTATGGGTGACGAGCAGGTGGGTGACCGTCTGGCTCTCGACCGCGCGCAGCACCGCCTCGACATGGGCGTCGATCCGGGGTCCGCAGTCGATGATGGCGACCCGGTCGGTGCCGACGATGTAGGTGCCGGTTCCGAGATAGGTGAACTTGCTCGGGTTCTTCGCCACCACCCGGCGAATGCCCGGTGCTACCTCGACCGCTTCGCCGTAACGAGGGTCGAGGTCGGTCACAAACTTGGGTGCGGAGCTACCAGCCATTGCGTAGTGGTCTACCAGACCGGCCTCCGAATGCCGATCACGCTCAAGGTTGGCGGGGCGAATGTCGTTTCTATGTGGGTGACCACCGCGGTTCCCCAGCCGCTCGATGAAGCCTTCGAGCAACCACCTAGTGGCGATACCGGTCAGGTCGCGCCCGAAGACGTCAACCAACTGCTCGGGATCGAACGACCGGTTGCTTGGGGCCTGTTCGATGCCTTGGTCGGGTTTCCGATCGTTGTCATCTTCACCCTCAGTGCCGTCATGCTGATCGACACCGTGCTGGCGAGTCACGAGAACCTTTCCTTTGCGGTGAGCACCGTCGCGTTCCAAGCGATCGTGCTCGCATGGCCGATAGCGGTGAGTATCTCGAAGGGCCATGGCCCTCGGCGCGACTTTGGGCTGCGAATGGAAGGTCTGTCGGACTTCATCGCCGCGGTGGTTTTGGGACTCGCATTGATCATGCTCGCTGGGTTGGTTGGTGGTCTGGCCAGCTGGGCGGTCGAGCTTCAGAACGGCGATGAGGCCTCGAACACCAGCGCGCTCGTGGAGGCCAAAGGCACGATCTGGTTGTGGCCGCTGATCTTTTCGACCGTCATCGGAGCGCCGATCGCCGAAGAGCTGTTTTTCCGAGGGCTGCTCCTCGACGCGATCAAGAAGCGGTTTGGTTCGATCCTGGCGGTGATCGGCTCGACTATTGCCTTTACGGTTTCGCACTATTCGGATTCGACGTGGCGGGGGTCGGTCGTGCTGTTCGCAGTGATCGGGGCCATCGGCTTGTGCCTCGGCGCCTACCGGGTCAGAACCGGTCGAGTGCTTCCGGCGATGATCGCCCACGGCGTTTTCAACGGACTCGTCGTTCTCGCCACGTTGTAACGATCGGCGCAATCGACTTCG
>CALHTF010000032.1 GCA_938038815.1 uncultured Acidimicrobiales bacterium
TATGCGAAACGCCGTCGGCCAGAGTGATGCTGAGGGCTCGACAATCCGTCCACTCGGGGTCGATCGGCCAGCGGGTTCGGTAGTTGGTCGACCCTCGCTTCTTCCGGGTCAGCTTGAGGTCATGCATTTCGACCGGACCAACCGGTTCGCCCGTCTTGCAGTCGATGGCTTGGGACGCAAACGTCGCCGCCTTCACGAACCGGTGCGGCACACCAGGCGTAGCGACGTTTACCCGAGGGCTCTTGCCGGCGCGAACCTTGCGGTACTTGGTCGGCGGAGCCTTCACCTCGACGGTGAACGGTTCGACGGTCACCTCCACGGTTGCGGTGGTGCAATAGGGCGTGGTGATGCACACGCCGTAGGCAAAGGAGTCGGTGCCGCTGAATCCGATGTCGGCGGTGTAGGTAATGGTTCCGTCCACCACCTTGGCGGTTCCGTTCGCTGGCTGGTCGACTACCGCGAGGGTGGCGGGGCGCAGATCGTGGCCTGCTCCATCGTCGTTCGCCAACACATCGATGCGCGTCTTGCCGGCTGCCTGAAGGGTGACTGCGTCGTCGCTCAACACACTCGCCCCAGCGTCACACGACGCGGGCGCCGCGTTCTGGAACAACTCAAGCAGCCCACCGATGTTGCCGCCACCCGAACCGGTTGCGCTGTTGACGGCCAGAACCAGATCGAGCGTCGGGTAAATATGCACGCCTTGGCCGAACAGGCCCACGGCACGGAAATTGCCGCCGCCCGCATTCCAGAACTGGGCGGCATACCCGCTGTCGTGCACGCCGGTGCTGCGGGCGTAGTCGACCCAGGCCTGGTCGAGGAACTGCTCGTCCTCCCATACCCCGCCGCGCAGGTACAACAACCCAAGCTTGGCGAAGTGGCGGGTCGTCATGTTGGTCACTGCGCCGCCGCGCCACACACCGATGCCGTCGATGCCGAGCGTCGGGTCGACGCCTATGCGGTCAAACAAGCGGGCGTCGAGATTGGCGAGCAGTTCGTCGTCGTAGGCGTCGAGGGTTTGCGACACGATCCGAGCCAGGATCTGCGTAGTGCCGGTCGAGTACTTAAAGGATCGCCCGGGCACACCATCGAGAGGTTTCTCGGCAGCGAAGCTGGCCGAGTCGGGCGTCGACAACATGCGGATCAGGTCGGTGTCGGCATCGAAGCTGTAGGACTCGTTCCACTCCAACCCCGATGCCATGTCGAGCAGGTGGCGCAGAGTGATGGCGGCTCGCGGGTCGTCGGGGTCGGACCATTCCGGCACGGGCGCCGGCGCATCGAGTTCGAGCAGACCTTCTTGCACCAACAGGCCAATAGCGGTCGAGGTGAACGATTTCGATACCGAGAAGGAGTTGAAGATGGTGTTCTCGTCCACATCGTCGTCGTAGCCCTCGGCCACGAGGCGACCACCGTGAATCACCACCACCGAACGGGTGCCACCTTCGAGCATCTCGGCGATTACCTTGTCGACCTCGTCAGCGTCGACCCCGGCGGGCACCTCGCCCGTCGGCCATGACTCGGTGGGCCATGCCACACACTCGAGCTGATCGACGTAACCAGCACGGGGCGACGCCTCGGCGAACGTTAACCGGAAGTCGAACGCCACCTCGCCGGTTTGCTGATCGGTCAGCACGATCGAACACGAGGTGGTGAGGCAGTCGACCTCGGCACCGCGGCGAACCACATAGGAGCTTTGTACGTTGATTTGTCCGCTCAACTCGCCCAGCCGGTCGCTCTGAACAAACCCGAGTTGATCAGAGCAAAGGGCGCGGGTTTCGCTTTGGCACTGTTGCAACAAGAACTGCTGCCCGGCGACAAGGCCGCTGCCGCTCACCGTCACCTGCTCACCATCCCACACACCAGTCGACGGGAACACGGAAACGTGCGGTGCAGGCCCGATCGGAGCATCGGCGTCAAAGAGCAGCGGGGCCTGGAGTCGGAAGGTCAACGGTGCGAAACCCCGAATTTCAACCGTGCACGCCCCGACTTCGGCACAATCGGCGCCTGGAATCATGCGACGCGCCACAAACGAGGTGCGAAACACGCCATCGTCATCCGGTGACGACAGATAGTCGATCGAGTTGCAGCCCGCCTCTGCGGTACACACCTGCACGTCGATTCCGCCGTCTCCCGACGCGTTCTCGACCTCGACGGTGACTTGTTGTCCGTCGGTCAAGAGTCCATCGGGAAGCACGCGAACGTTCGGAACTTGGGGCGGAGGCACGGTGTCATCAAAGTCGAGCGCTACCGCAACTCGCCCCAGGTTTGAATCGACCACAAGTTCGCACTCGACGGCTGCGCAATCGGTTTCGTTGAACGCCCGCGGCATCATCAGCGGCCCGGAGATGCTGCCGTCTGCGCCAACGGCAAAGTCGTCAAGAAACAGTGCCTGGCATTCGCTGCGCATCACTTCGCCCACCGGGCACAGACGCATTTGGAAAAACTCGCCGGGGGCAAAGTCGGTGGCGGTCACCAACACCTCTTGGTTGTGCAACAGCCCAGCGTTTGGCTCGACGGTGAGAACGGGCGGCCGCGGCGGAATCGACGGATCGAACGACAAGTCGACGAACGCCCGGTAGTCGGCGGTCGGACCACTAACCCGGAGGCGACACGTTTCGGTTACCGCGCAATCGATCCCGCCTTGCAACCGGACAACCGCGATATCGAGCGAAAGCTCGCCGTTCTCGTCGACCTGCTCGCCGACGCTGTTACCTGAGCAGTCGTCGCCTGCGCATTGGCGAACCGACCCAACCGACAGCGGCGGTAGACCCGACACGTCGACGGCTACGACGTCGCGAGATCCGAGTCCGCTCGATGGAGTTGCGGTCGCCACAACTTGTGGCACCGGTGCGTCAACATCAATGTTCACCGGCAAGACGGACCGAGATTCGCCACCTTGTGTGGTGATGATGAACGAGCAAGCCTCGACGCCGCAGTCGACCACCTCGACCGTCTCGCTGTCGCCGTCGCTCCGGCGCACTTCCAGCCGCCGAGCGACTCGCACATCGTCGAATCGGGCCTGGTTGTCGACGATCGGTTGGAACCCAACGTATTGACATGGCTGGTCGGTGGTGGTGCCAACACATTGCAACAAGAACGCTTCGAGTTCGCCCGGCTCGGGCTGTTCGATCGTAAAGGTAAGCGCTACCAATTCCCCAGGGACCCACGGCCCCTCCGGATCGGCTTGCAGAATCGGCGGTTCGGGCGGGAGCGGTTCGGCATCGTCGGCCCGCTCGACCAACGGAACCAAACCATCCTCCGGACCAACAGCCGGTGCCCCCTCGCGAAGCTCGGACGGAAGCTCGGTTTCGATCCGCGCCTCGGCAGCGACGGGCTGCGGCGACAGCAGCGACAGAGCCGCAATGATCACCAACAAGACTCTGAAACTCCGAAACGGCTTTCGCGACACTGGTCCGGCTCCCCCGAATGGCTTTCGCCAATCCTACGCCCGAGCGGCCGAACCACGCTAAAGAGCGGCGTCGCGCATCCCGCTGCTTAGAACCCACTCCCGGCGAGACAGTCCGAGTACTGGGCCGACGATGCCCCGATCGGGCTACCGAGCCACCGCCATTGGCCATCGAAGCCTTGACGAAATGCGCCGATCCGCATATGAGTTAGCCCGTCGGCACCAAGGCGTGCGTAGGCGAACATCGCGATGTCGCCGTCGGTTACCACGCTGTCTTCGCACACGAAGACCTTCGCCCAGACGCCCGAACTTCCGCCGGCCGACTCGACCAGTGTTGCGTAGCCCAACGACCGGATGTCCTCGAACGACGCCGCCAAGCTGGCATCGCCCGAATCGATGTAGTTCTGTTGCCGGGCGAGCAGATCGTCGAACCACTGCGCGACATCGACACCGGCGCCCTCGCCGGCAACCATGCCAATGTCGATGTCGGACGGGTCGTCGACAAACACCATCCAGTCCATGCTGCATTCATAGAGCGGCGGGTTCGATGCTTTGACCGGCGGGAGCTCGCCGCGCAGCCGCACCTTGTCGCCGGGTTCGAGACCTCGAACCACCAGCGGCGTCTGCGTTCCCGACTCGGTGCCCGAGACAACCATTATCGAGTAAACGATCCCCAGGGTTTGGTCGGTCATGTTGGTTACTTCGTTCCAGGCAGGCACGGGGTCGACTTCGTTTTTGTGGTCGTGTTTGCACCTCAGGCCACCCTGTTGCAGCGCAACCTCGGGCCGGACGCTGGCGGCTCGCTCCTCAAGCTCGACCGCCTGGTCATGACGATCGAGCTGCTGAGCGCACGAGAGCACAAGGTCCTCCCGCAGATCGGGTTGCGCCTCAAGGTCGGCTTTGCGCACCTCATAGGCCGACCCAAAGAATCCATCACAATCGATCGTTGTGGCTCGATCGTCTACTGGGATCGGGTCGGAAACTTCGGGAGCTGGTTCGGGGGCTTCCGGGTCCGGTGCCGAGGTTGTTGCACCCGCCGTCGACGGGGCCGACGATTCCGGGCCGGCCGATCCACCGCACGCGCCGGCGATCAGCACGAACAAAAGCACCATCCCCACGGCCCGCAGCATGAAGCGATCGTATCGCAGGCCCCCCTTGACTCGCCCGGCACCGCACCGGACACTGAGGGGGTGGAGACCCTGGCCAGTCGATCTGAGAAACAACCAACCGAGCAGGTTGGCCGATTCTGGGAGCTACTCGCCTCTCCGGTGGTCGGCTACGGATTGCTGGCGATCGCTGCAGTCTGGACGTATCGAATCGCCAACGGACTAAGCAAAGCACGCTCGGTCATTGCCGACTTCGAATCCCAACACGGGAAGCTCACTATCGTCGACGGGTACTGGTCCCATGCCGAGGCGCCGGTGGCAGCAGCCCGGGCCTTCTGCGACGAACTAAGCGCTATTGCCGGCTGGGTATATCCGTTCCATTTCACCGTTTGGGTTCCGGTGCTCGTGTTGTGGTTCTTCGGGATAGCGCTCGGGTTTCGCGCCCGCTACTTCCCGCTGGTGTTTCTCCCCATTGCCGTGCTGGCGCTTTCGTACGCCGACGTGTACGCCACCGTGATTGCGGTGCTCGAGTAGGTAGCCATTGATCGGCCGCCACACGAGTCGTACTCTCGGGCCACATGGTGTTCATCGGACTGCTCTTGTTAGCCGGCTTCCTCTTTGGATTTACGCGGCGGTGGTGGATCGTTTTCCCCCTTGCCGCAATCCTTCCGACGACCAGCCTCTGGGCCGCTGGCGCCTTCGACGACGGTGAAGGATTCGCCACGATGGTCGCCTTGGCCGCGGTTCTTACCCTGGCCGCCGCATTGGGTGTGGCCGCAAGCATGGGAATGCAGCGAGTACTCAACGCCGCTGCGTAGAACCAACACTATGCCCGGGCGTTAACTCGGCGTTCTTGTACGTCGGGGCAGCGTCGGTTAAGAACGTCGCCATGACAACCGTGAACGACGTAACCGACCTGTCCCTCGACGCAGCCGACGGTGGCGTGGCGGTCATCACCCTCGACTCGCCTCCGGTAAACGCCCTAAGCGCCAACGTCCGTACCGGGCTCTTCGAGGCGTTTGGTCAGGCGATCGAGTCCGATGCGATCGCCATCGTGTTGATCTGCGCGGGACGCACCTTTATCGCCGGCGCCGACATCACCGAGTTTGGCGGCGCTTCGGCGGAGGCAGCATCGCTCACCGACGTACAAAACCTTATGGAGAGCTCGCCCAAACCGGTCGTTGCGGCGATCCACGGCACGGCGCTCGGAGGCGGGCTCGAAGTTGCGTTGTGCGCCCACTACCGCATCGCCGTACCCAGCGCGAAGTGTGGTCTGCCCGAGGTGCATTTGGGTCTGCTCCCCGGCGCGGGAGGAACCCAGCGGTTACCTCGTATCGTCGGGGCACAAAAGGCGCTCGAGTTCATGACCGCCGGAACCCATGTCGCAGCCGCCGACTGTCTCGAGATGGGATTGATCGACGAATTGGCCACCGAGGACAACCTGCGGGCCGATGCCGTGGGGCTTGCCCAACGGCTCGTCGCCGAGGGTCGGCCGCTCAAGAAGATCAGCGACAACGACGACATGGTCGCCCCCGATCGGGGCAACACCGAACTGTTCGCCAACTTCCGGGCTTCCAAAGCCGCACGAAAGTTCCGCGGTTTCTTGGCCCCCGAGGCGATCATCAAGTGTGTAGAAGCAGCGGTCGAGTTGCCCTTTGCCGAGGGGATCAAGCGCGAAGGTCAGCTCTTTGGGGAAGTGTTGGTCAGCGCCGAGTCGGCCGCCCAACGCTACGTGTTTTTCAGCGAGCGTCAGGTCTGGAAGATTCCAGATGTTCCCCGCGATACGGCCACCCTGCCCGTCGACAGTGTGGGCGTCATCGGTGCCGGAACGATGGGCGGCGGCATCGCCATGAACTTCGTGAATGCCGGCATTCCGGTAACCATCGTCGAAACCAGCCAGGAGGCACTCGACCGCGGACTCGCCGTCGTGCGAGGCAACTATGAACGCAGTTCTCGCAATGGCCGGTTCCCCATCGAAGAGGTCGACGTTCGGATGGCCCGCATCACCCCGGCACTTTCCCTCGATGGCTTGGCTGATGTCGACATGGTTATCGAAGCCGTGTTCGAGAACATGGACCTCAAAAAGGAGATCTTCGCCACCCTCGACGCCACCTGTAAGCCCGGGGCGGTCCTGGCCTCAAACACCAGCGCACTCAACATCGACGAGATCGCCACGGCCACAACCCGCCCCGAGTCGGTGATCGGCATGCACTTCTTCTCCCCCGCCAACGTCATGCGCTGCCTCGAAGTCGTCCGCGGACGCGAAACCTCGCTAGAGGTGATCAACACCGCGATGAAAACCGCCAAGAAGATCGGCAAGCTCGGGTCGCTCGTGGGAGTGTGCCCCGGCTTCGTCGGCAACCGGATGCTCTTTCAACGCAGCGCCCAAGCCCAGGCGCTGCTCGACGAAGGCGCAATGCCGTGGGAAGTCGACCAGGCGCTCTATGACTTTGGCTTTGCGATGGGGCCGTTCCAAATGAGCGACCTTGCCGGACTCGACATTGGTTGGTCCGCCGAAACCTCTACCGGCAGCACCATCCGCGAACGACTTTGCGAACTCGACCGACGAGGCCAAAAGAACGGCGCCGGCTACTACGACTACGACGAGAACCGCACCCCGACGCCATCGCCAATCACCGAGGGCCTCGTCAAGGAGTTCGCCGAAAAAGCGGGCAAACCAGCGCGGACGTTTACCTCCGACGAGATCATCGAACGGCTCGTACTGCCCATGGTCAACGAAGGCGCACGGATTCTCGCCGAGAAGAAGGCCATGCGATCGAGCGACATCGACATGATCTGGATCACCGGCTACAACTGGCCCGCCTACCGGGGCGGCCCCATGTACTACGCCGACACGATGGGACTCGACGTCGTGCTCGCTCGCCTGCGAGCGCTTCAGGCCGAGTACGGCGACGTCTGGGCACCAGCACCGCTGATCGAGCAACTGGCGGCCGACGGTCAAACCTTCGCGAGCATCCCGGCCACCCCGCTGGCAACCTAAGACCCGTATACGCCGAACGATCGAGAGATCAACCGAATTCTCATCGAACAGCTCTATGAGTACGACACGGTTGAAGGAATCGACAAAGACGAGCTGTGGGCTCAGGTTCGCACCTCTATCGACCAGCTGATCGCCGACGCGGGCACGAACTGACGAACCTCGGCCCCACTAAGCAGCGGCGCTCTGCGAAGATGACCCAATGGGTTCGACAACCGACCAGCGACGAACCGCGGCGATCCTGCTCATCCTGGCCGTGGTGTTTGCCAGCTGTTCGAGCGCCGTCGACCGTAGCGACGCGTCCCCCGCCACGACCTTGAACCCGGTTACTACCGCCGCACCGGCGACGGCCTCGTCGAATCAAGCCGACCCGACCAGCGTTGCCCCGGCACCCGAGACCACCGGTTCGGAGGCTGCGGATACAGCTCCGTCGACCACCACTGCGTCCGCCGACACGACGGTCGTCAGGTCAACGACCGAAGCACCCTCGGCGTCGCCCACCACGACCGCGGCCCCCTCACCAACACCAACCTCTCCCCTCGCCGACAAGCAACCTGAGCACTGTACGGTTGAGCCGCCGGCAATGGTCCGTACCGATGTCACGGCGTCGGGCAACCGGTTGGCCGACGGATCGGTCGACCTGTCGGCTGATCCTCAGGTTGTGGATCTTGGCGGGACACCGGTCTGGGTACTGCCGTATCCGGTCGACACCGACGGCGGCTGGTATGTGGCACTGCAATCGGGAACCGCAGTCTTTGTTGGCAGCCGCGGCACAACCTCGCCAGCCCCGGCGGTCGACGGCCCACCGGTCGTGGTCTTCGAGGCGGACGAGCCAACGATCGTGTCGGCCTACCGACAGCACGAGCGGTTCGAGAATCCGTTGCCCGACACGCGGGTGGTGCACTTTGGCGAATACTCGGCCGCCCTGGTCGACCCCACCGACCGCTACGGCCACGATGTGCTGGGCGACGACATCGAGGCCGGCGCGGTTCAGATACTCAACGCGTGCACCGGCATGTCGACCACGATCGTGATCGACGAGCCGTCGGTGATCGAGGGCATCTCGCCGATCCTCACCGACCTCGACGCCGACGGTGTACCAGAGGTGCTCGTCACCACAAGCAACGACCGCCAAGGGGCCCGCTTGGTCGTGTATGGCGTCGATGGCTCGATGGTCGCCCAGTCGAACCCGATCGGGTCTGGATACCGGTGGCGCAACCAGATGGGGGTTGCGCCGCTCGGCCCGAACGACGAGATGGAGATCGTCGATGTGCGCATACCGCACCTCGGTGGCGTTGTTGAGTTTTTCCAAGTCGATGCCGACCGACTCATCCGGATGGCCCGTACCGACCCCTACACGAGCCACCGAATCGACTCACCGAACCTCGACATGGGCGTATTGGTCGACACCGACGGCGACACCCGACCCGAAGTCGTCCTCGCCGCGCAGAACTTCGGCGCCCTCGTCGTTCTTGAGCGAACCGAAGATGGCATCGCCGAGCTAGCAGAACTCGACCTCGACGGGCTCCTGCGGACCAATATTGCGGTCGACCAACGCACCAACGGTTCGTTGTTGGCGGTTGGCACGTCCTCGGACCAGCTGTACATCTGGGGCCGGTAGCCCGGGCTCAGAGCTGTTTTTCGAACCAGTGCCGGGCAAACGGGTTGTCGTTGTAGGAGTCGATCTCGTGGTAGCCAGCGGCCTTGTACATGGCGATCGCTTCGGTGAGCGCGCTGTTGGTATCGAGTCGCACCGTTCCGTTACCCAGCGCCTTCGCGTGGTCCTCAAGGTGCGCTAGCAACGTCTTCCCGAGGCCTCTCCCCCGGTGCGGCTTGGCGATCCACATCCGCTTCACCTCGGCCGCGCCATCGGGCAGCACCTGCACGGCTCCGCAGCCCGCCGTGTCGGCACCTGATCGAGCAACCACAAACGCCCCGAATGGTGGCTCGAAGTTCGCCGCGTCGCGGACCAGCGTGTCGCCGGCATCGAACCCATCGTCGAATCGCTCGTCGAGTTCGCCGAAATACGCCGCCATGGACCGAGCGATTTCCTCGGACCTCGGGTCGACAACCACAAAGTCATAACTTGGTTGGTCGGACACGGCCTTCTCGCTCATCGCCCCCCATCGTAGGACCTGCGGCCGGGCCCGCTGCGCACTCCGGTACCCTTTGCCCAGGTGAGCCGACGCTCATCAAAGGGGGACATCGACGTGAGCGTTATCGAAGCTACGGGGCTCCGGAAGGAATACTCCCGACGACGGGGCGAACCCATCGTCGCCGTCGACAATCTCGACCTTCATATCGATAGTCCGGGGGTATACGGCTTTCTCGGCCCGAACGGTTCGGGCAAAACCACCACGATCCGGTGTCTGCTCGGGTTGATCCGGCCCACGCAAGGCTCGGTTCGGATTCTCGGCGAGGACGTCGCCGATCTCCACCAGGTGATCGACCGCGTCGGAGCGTTGGTCGAATCACCGAAGTTCTTTCCCACCTTCTCCGGCAAGAAGAACCTGTCGATGTTCGCCCAGGTAGCCCAGATCGACGACGCAGCGGTCGACCAAGCGATCGAAACGGTGGGCCTCGCGGGCCGCGAAGGCGACTCGTTTGCCTCGTACTCGCTCGGCATGAAGCAACGACTAGCGGTCGCCGCCACCCTGCTGAAGAACCCCGACCTCATCATCCTCGACGAACCAGCCAACGGGCTCGATCCCGCAGGCATCGTCGAGATCCGCCAGCTCATTCGTCAACTCGCCAGCGACGGCAAGACGATCTTTGTTTCGAGCCACCAGCTCGGCGAGGTGCAACAGACCTGCGATGTGGTCACCATCATCACCAATGGCCGTCATGTGCAAACCGGTTCGGTGGCCGAGCTGGTCAACTCGAACTCCCGCACGATGCGCGCCACCATCGACGACCCCCAAGGCGCACTCGCTGTCCTTCAGGCGGCGGGCTTCACCGCCCGACTCGGCGAAGCACCCGACACGATCGACATCGCCGTTGGGCCCGAACACGGCGCAACGATCACCCATCATCTCGCAGCGGCGGGCCGCTTTCTACGAGCGCTCGAGCCCCAAGGCGCGACCCTCGAGTCGACGTTCCTCGAACTCACCGGACAGACCGGCGGTGAGCTGCGATGAACCTGTTCCGTACCGAACTCCGCCGATTCTGGGGCCGGCGCGTTACTCGCGGTGTGCTCGCAGTAGCTGTGCTCCTCAGCGCCGTCGCTGCGGTGCTGACCTTTGCGTTTACCGACAGCCCATCGAGCAACACCCAAGACCGGGCGATCCGCGCCGCTGAGTCCGCAACCCAGTCCTGCGTGCAGGCGATTACCCGCGACGTCGATTCTGGATTCGCCGGCGATCCGCAGCTCACCTCCGCCCGCGAAGCACTCGACGACGAAGCCTTCGCCGACTTCCTGGCTGAGGACTACTGCTACCAAGACCCCCGCTGGTACGAGTCGGAGAACGTGTTCAACAGCACCGGACTGCTCGGTATCGACGACTACTCCGACTGGAGCGAACAGCGACCGTCGGGTGAGCGCTTCACCTTCCGAGTCGGCCCCGACGAGTTCGAAGAACCGCTGTTTGGATTGCAGGGAGTCATCCCTTCGATCGCCATCTTCTTGCTCGTGCTTTCGGTGGTGGTCGGGGCCTCGTTTATGGGCGCCGAGTACAAGTTCGGGACGGTGGAGAACCTTCTCCTTTGGGAACCGCGACGAGCCAAGGTGCTCGGAACCAAGTTTGCCGCAGGCTTCTTGTCGTCGACCGCTCTGACCGCGCTGGTGCTCACCGTCTTGGCGGCACTGCTGTACTTCGTGACCATCCTGAAGGGCACGACCGATGGCGTCGACGGGCGGTTCTGGCTCGACTTGGTATCGGTCATCGTTCGGGCGAGCGTGACCGGCGGTTTGTTCTTCATCATTGCCATGTCGGTCGCCGTGCTCGCCCGTAACACCACGGCATCGGTTGGTTTGATCCTCGGTTGGTTTGTGATCAGCAACATCTTGATCGCCGTAGCGCTGAAGTTTCTGCGCCAGTGGGAGCTGTTCTCCAACGCCACCGCGTTCATCAGCGAAGGGGACGCCTCCCGCTTCGTGAAGGCCCAAAACGACACGATCACCGTGTACGGGCACGGCTACCTGACCGCCGGCTTGGTCGTGGTGGTCTGGGCCGCCGTCTTGGCTTCCGCCGCGACGTTTGTCTTCATACGGCGCGACGTTGATTAAGGCGAGCCGAAGCTGACCCTTACTGAAGCCGGGCCTTCACGAGTTCGGCTACCTTGCGGCCGTCGGCTCGGCCCGCTACTTCGGCGTTGACGGCCTTCATGGCCGGGCCCATGTCGCCAGCGGCAAACCCGTTGGCTGCGAATACCTGGTCGATCAACGCCTCAAGTTCATCGTCGCTCAGCCCTTCGGGAAGGTAACGCTCGAGGATCTGTTGCTCGGCCCGCTCGGCGGCCGCCTGCTCGGGGCGATCGGCCGAATCGAAACCGTCGGCTGCCTCGACGCGCCGCTTTACCTGAGCGGCCAGGATCTTCTCGACACCCGCATCGTCGAGCGGACCATCGTTCTTGCCCGATGTTTCGGCTTCCTGTACCGCGGCGATAACCGATCGAAGGGTCCGAAGCTCCACCGCCTCTTTGGCCTTCATGGCGGTGATCATGTCGGCGCGAATCGTGTCAATCAACATGGACCTATGTTGGCCGATTCATTGCCGGGTTGCAGTGATTTGGTGCAAACCCTGACCTAGCCGCTTTGTTTGAGTTGCTCGGCAGGAGCGAAGTTGTCGGTGAGGATCGCTGCATCGCCGATGTAGGTAACCAATTCCTCGCCCTCGACCAGCACGCCGGTCTCCTCGGCGAGCGCAAACGGCCCAAACGGTTCGTCCGATGCCACCACGATCTGGTTGTAGGGACTCACGTTTGGTGTTTCGGGTACGATGACCGCTAGGTGGTCGAAGTGATCGGCAAGGGTCGCCAGCTGAGCTCGCGCAAAGCCGCTGTCGCCGCCGTCGATCAGGTTCATGAGATACACCCCGCCCGGGCGCAGCAGACGGTCGTATTCCGCAGCCGCTTCGCTGGTAGTGAGGTGCCAGGGGACCACATCGCCACCAAAGGCATCGCCGATGATCACGTCGTACCCGTCGGTTTCGAGCGGTGGCAGCTCGAGACGGGCGTCGCCGATGCGAATATCGAGATTCTCCACGTAGTCGAGGCCGAGTTCGTCCTCGGCGATCGCTACCAGCCCTTCATCGATCTCGAGAACCAGGTTAGTGCTGCCGGGACGGGTGGCGGTCACGTAACGCGGGAGCGAGAACCCCCCGCCGCCTACATGAACGAAATCGAGCGGGCCGTCGGGTTCGGCGTCGATGACCGACCCCAGGATTTTGGCGTACCGAATCTCCAAATGGGTCGGATCGTCGAGATCGACGTGGGCTTGGCGCACCCGATCGATCCACAGGCTCCGCCCGCCGGCGCGGTCGTCGTCGGCGATAACCCGGGCGCACGCGTAGTCGGTTTCGTAGTCGCACGGTGAGTTCATGGCCAGACTCGACAGCCCAGCCGCCATCACGATCACCATCGTGGCCGGGTCGGGTTTGCGCGACTCGCCGCCTCGACCGGTGACGATGACCACCACGCCAGCCAGAACCAGTAGGGCACCGACCACAAAAATGATCGTGCGAATGGGTAACAGGCCAAGGAGGATGAAGCCGGTGCCAAAGGTGCCGACGAGAGCACCAACCGTGCCGGCCGCCGAAAGCCCACCGACTACGGCGCCCGTCTCGTCGAGCGAACCCAAGCGGAGCTTGGCGACGATGGGGCTGATCGAGCTGAGCAACGCAGTAGGAATGAAAAACGCAAAGAGCGTGAGGGTCACGATGTCGGCCGGCGTGCTGTCCATCGAGGGGCCGAGCAGCGACACGGCCGGAATCGAGAGCCACGTGAATGCGCCACCCAAGATGAGGGCCATCGCCATCATTCGCTTTGGCTCGTTGCGGTCGGCGAGGTACCCACCAATCGCCGATCCGGCGGCGATACCGGCCAGTACCGTGCCAATAATCCCGGTGAAGGCTTCGAGCGATACCCCGACGTAGGGGGCCATGAGCCGGCCGGCGACAATCTCGATCACCAGAACGGCGGCCGAGGTGAAGAAGACCATGCTCGTCGATGATCGGGTATTCACAACGCCACGACCTTTGGGACCCAACACTGCACCGGCGAACCTTAGCGCTAGGTGTTCTGGGCAAACGCCTCGAACGCCTCGTGGATCTCGGCCGACTGCCGCCGAGCACCTGTTTGGAGATACTCCATCGCTCGCAGCGCAGCATCGTGGGCCTCCTGGGACGACCCGGCCACGATGTCTTCCACCACCCGGCAGAAGTAGTCGTGCTGGTGGGCATCGACGAAGGTGTAATGAACACACACATCGGTGTGGCCGCCGATCAGTACCAGGGTGTCAGCCTTGAGCCCCTTGAGCAGGATCTCGAGTTCGGTGCCAAAGAAACACGAGTAACGGCGCTTGCGGATGAAGTAGTCGTCGTCACGAAACCCAAGATCGGACGACAGCGCAGTCCCCGGGTCGCCTTCGAGTAGGTGGACGTCTTCCGCTCCGTCGAGTTCGCGGCCAAAGTCGACCAAGTTCCGCCGGTGGGCCTCTTGAAAGAAGATCACCGGTACTGCGCACTCGCGTGCCTTGGCGATGAGGGCTGGCGCACCCGCCATGCGGTCGTCGTAGCCGGGCATGAGCGGAATACTCGACTCGCCTTCGGTGGGTTCGCCGCCTTGGATGTCGACCACGATCAGCACCGGCTGACCCTCGATTATCTCTCGCTGCATAGCTCCACCGTATCCGCGCTCGAGCCGCGAATTGGCTACGCGTCGCCCACGCCGATCTGCCAAAGCACCAGGATCGGAATCAAGCCGAGCAGAGCAGCGGCGACGAATGTTCCGGCCACCGACCAGCCGAGTAGCGGCACGAAGATCAACGGCCCAAGGGCGTGGCCAACAAAGCGGAACGACAGCAGAAACGACAGTGCACCGCCTCGGTTGCCGGGAACGGCTGTCGCCCCAATCGCCTGGAACACCACAGCAACGAAGGCCGACACTCCTCCACCGATCGCCCACAGGATGCCGAGCGACCAGGCATTCGTGCCGAGCCCCAACAGGCAGGTGGCGATGATTGAACCCGAGCTGGCCACTATTCCCGCCCGCTGTTTGCCAAGCACGTCGACCAATCGGCCCCACAGCGGTCCGAGCGCCATGGCGCTGGCGGCGCCCGCTACGAGCACCAGTCCGGCCACCGTGCCTGAAAGGTCGAGTTCGTCGCGGGCCACCACGCCGACCACCACCGCTATACCGATCGGACCGGTCGCTGCGGCGAGGAACGCAACCCCGAGCGCCACCATGCGGCCGGTGAGCAGCGCCCGTACCGGAGGAGCCTTCGCTGCGGGACGGGGTGCGCCTTCGGGCGGATTCAACGCCAAGACGCCCGCTATGGCTGCGGTGCCAAAAAAGGCGGCCTGCCACACCGTGTCGGCCGCCAGCCCCCCGACGATCGGGCCGATGCCACCGCCAAACGCCTGAAAGCTGGAGTAGATCCCAACCTCTCGGCCGAACCGGTCCTTGCTCACGAGCTCGGCCAGTCCGGCCAACATCAGGGGCGTGATGAACGCATTGGCAATACCCTGCACGACTCGTGCGGCGACGAACACTGTCAGGCTCGGTGCAAGCGCCGCGGCAAGGCTCGCCACCGTGTACAAGATGTAGGTGGCCCGCACGGTTCGGCGGCGACCCAGCCGTTCGCCAATCGTTCCCGAGAACAACAACAGCGCCGCAAAGGCAAAGAGGTACAGGCTAAAGCCCAGGTTCACCTGCGATGAGGTGGCATCGAACTCGCTTCGTAGTTCCGGGAACATCGGGACGATGACGAAGGTTCCGAACGGCCCCAGAAACCCACCGATGTAGAACGGCAACCGTTGGACAAACCCGCCCGGCCGTTCCTGTTCGGTATCCACGCTGTGACCCTAGAAGTTCTTCACCCTCAGGCGGTAACGCGCTTTACCAAACTCTTACCGCCACCTCACCCTGTGTTTGAAGCAGACCTCCAAAGTAAGGGCTACCCCCTACCTATGGAGACAACAATGAGCCCCACCGAACCCCACAACGAGCCCTCGACCTTGCCCAGCCGCAGAGCCGTGCTGGGCGGATTGGGGGTGGGCGCTGCCGCTCTAGGCGCACCCGGGGTCGCGTCGGCAGCCCAGCGGGCCAATCGCCGAGATGGCGGGCGACGCGATCGCAGCCGAGGCAGCGGCCCCGACCAGGGGCAGCCGCAACCCGCAGCGAACGACGGACCCGAGCGATTCAGCCGCCTGTTCGACAATCATCCGCCGTTCTCCGACGCCGACGATGACCTACGCCGACAGCTCGCCGAACTTGGTAAGCCCGGCGGCATCCTCGACGCCAGCGACCCCCTCGACGTCGGGCCCGTCGAACTCATCACCGAGCCGGAGCACAGCGAGAACAACCCAAACAACCTCACCCATACCGCGGGCGTGACCTTCCTCGGCCAGTTCCTCGATCACGACATCACCAGCGACGGCGGCTCCACGCTGGGCCAACAAACCTCGGTCAACCGCAGCGTGAACCTGCGGACCGCTCGGCTCGACCTCGACAGCGTGTACGGCGGAGGCCCGAGCGAGAGCCGCCGCTTGTATACCCAACAGGACGAATTCACGCTTCGAGTCGAATCAGGAGGCCTCTTTGAAGACCTGCCCCGAGATGACAACAACGTGGCGATCATCGGCGATGGCCGCAACGACGAGAACCTGATCATCAGCGGCCTCCAGGTGGCTTTCCTCAAGTTCCACAACGCCGTGCTCGACCAGGTGCGCTCCAGCACGAATCTTCGCGGCCAGGCCGCGTTCGACGAGGCCCAACGGATCGTTCGATGGCACTACCAGTGGATCGTGCTGCACGAAGTGCTGCCGCAGTTCGTGGGCCAGGCGATGGTCGACGACATTCTCGCAAACGGCCGGCAGCACTACACCGACCGACAGCCACGGATACCCGTCGAGTTCCAAACTGCGGCCTACCGGTTCGGACATTCGATGATCCGCCCGTCGTATCGGGCCAACATGGCAGGTGACAACGGCGATCCGTTCTTCGCCATGGTGTTCGATCTCGCCACCATGGGCGACGACGACCCCGATGACTTGTCGGGTGGTCACCGAGCCCCGCGGCGCTTTATTGGCTGGCAGACCTTCTTCGATTTCGAGGACGGCGAGGTCAAGCCCAACAAGTTGATCGACACGAAGCTGTCGACACCGCTCTTCGAACTGCCGATGGGCACGATCTCGACCCAACGCGGTGAGCCGATTGGCCCGACGAGCCTGGCGACCCGAAACCTCTTGCGCCATATCACCTGGGGCATCCCATCGGGCCAGCGAGTGGCTCGCGAAATGGGCGTCGACCGCTTGGCTACCAACGACCTCGCCGATATCAACGATGTGGCGCCGCGACTGCGGGGACGAACACCCCTGTGGCTCTACATCTTGCGCGAAGCCGAGATTATGGCTGATGGCCTGCACCTTGGCCCGGTGGGCGGCCGAATCGTGGCCGAGGTCTTCATCGGTATCTTGCAACTCGACCCGACGTCGTTTCTCTCGGACCCCAGCTGGCGACCAACGCTGCCCACCCGGTCGGGCGACGGCGACTTCTCGATGGTCGATTTGTTGACCGTCGCCGAGGTAGACCCCGATAGTCGAGGCCAATAGCCACCGAACATGCCGGAGTGGTTTTGGGCGTACGGGTCGCCTGTTTCTAGATTCGGTTCATGTACGGAACCGATGACCCCGACCAGACCACTCCGGCGCAGGGCGCCGACACGACCGACTGGGTTCTGATCGACGACCCGATACCTGGAGTTCGTCGCATCACCTTGAACCGGCCCGACAAACGCAACGCCCTGAATCACCCGCTGCGCGGCGCCGTCCTCCGGTCGTTGCAAGAGGCCGACCAAGACCCGGAGGTACGGGTGATGGTGATCCGAGGTGCGGGGCCCAGCTTCTCCGCTGGCTATGACCTCGGTGGCGGAAACGAAGGCCACGAGTACCCGCATTACACACCGGGCGGCGAAGGCCAATGGCCCCGCCACGTGACCGAAAGTTGGATGAGCATCTGGGATCTCGCCAAACCGGTTATCGCCCAGGTTCATGGGTACTGCCTGGCCGGAGGCAGCGAGCTCGCTACCGGCTGCGACCTGGTGTACATCGCCGAAGACGCCCAGATGGGATACCCCGCCGTTCGGTTCGGGGTTCCCGACATGCACTTTCACCCGTGGATGCTCGGCATGCGTCGGGCGATGGAAATGATGATCACCGGCGACTCGATCAGCGGCGTGGAGGCGGTAGCCGAGGGCTGGGCCAACCGGGCGTTCCCCGCCGACCAACTCGACGCCGAAGTGCTCAAGGTCGCCGAACGCATCGTCGAAATTCCAGCCGACCTTGTGCAGCTCAACAAACGGGTCGTGCACCGCCAGATGGACCACATGGGTATGCGTTCGGGAATCCGGGCGGGCACCGAACTTTGTGCGCTCGGCACCCACTCCCCCGCAATGGCCGAGTTCATCGGCAAGGCCAGGGGCGAAGGCCTCACCAACGCGCTGCAAGACCGCGACGAGCCATTTGGCGACTATCGGGTGAGCGATAGCTAGCCGAGTTGGGGCACCGGCCGTTGTAGGGTCGGCCCATGATCGAACTCGCAACCGCATGCACCTGGGCCGCCGACCGCAAAAATGGCGTCCTGATCACCATCCGTAAAGACGGCCGACCGCAATCGTCGGACATCACCTATGTGGTCGACGGAACCGATTTCTTGATCTCGGTCACCGCGTCGAGAGCCAAGACAAAGAACATAATGCGCGACCCGCGAGTAGTGCTCCACCTCACCGAGGCAGCGAGCTACAGCTACCTATCGTTCGATGGCACGGTCGACTTGTCGGCCCCGACAAGCGCGCCCGATGACGCCACCGCTGACCAGCTGGTTGCGTACTACCGCAGCGTGGCGGGAGAACACGACGACTGGGACGAGTACCGAGCTGCGATGGTGGCCGAAGGGCGACTGCTGGTGCGGTTCACCCCAGCGAAGGTCGTCGGCCAAATCAACTAACTCGCCGGAACGGTCACCCGCTTGCACCGCATCGTTACCGGATCGCCTTTGCGGGGGCCGATGTCGACCGCCTCGACACATATCCGGTGGCGCCCTTCAGGCACGTCGACCTTGAACGAGAACCCATGGCGCGGCGCTACGCCCGGGAATCGTTCGACCAAGTCCTCGCGGATACGCCGGGCCTTCTTTGTGACCACCAGTTCGCCGTCGATGGTCACCCGGATCTTCACCGCCGTTTGGGATCGGTTCGGGTCGATCGCCCAACCAGTCACTCGGACCTTGCCCTTGTTGCGACGAATCTTCGACACCTCACCAACCGGCGCACCGGTAGGGGTGATCTTGAGGATCTTGTCGTTCGAGCCATTGGCGGTGGTGAGGTAGAACGCTCCGTCCTCGCCCATCATCGGGGTCCGAAGCCGCCCGAAGGTGTTGTTCAGCTCCGGCGAGACGGTGAGCTGTTCAAGGTTGCCTTGGGCATCGAATCGCAGGAACCGAAGGCTCTGAGCCTTCAGGGCGGCCACGGCGAAGGTGCCGTCGAGGGTTCCCCAGTTTCGCCCGTCGATGAAGATGCCACCCGAGAGGGCAAGGGTCGTGGAGCCGGTAGCCCATTTGGCTTCCACCGCATCGGGGAACTTCTCGAGGTCGGTCATCGGAACCCCTTCGTCGTACCCCGGGCCGGGATCCCAGCCGTAGTTGCCACCGGGCACCAAGAGGTTGACTTCGTCGTCGGTGCTCGGCCCGTGCTCGACCGACCACATCTGGTCGGTGCCAGGCCGCAGCGCCAACCCCTGCAGGTTGCGGTGACCGTAGGTGTAGATGCGCCGGGTATCGGCGTTGGCCGAGCTCACGAAGGGGTTACCAACCGACCCTTCGCCGGTAAGCGGGTCGACCCGAAGCACCTTCCCACCGAGCGACGTCAGACTCTGGGGATGTTCCGACACCGCCGAATCGCCGGTGGCGATGTACAGCTGAGCATCGGATCCGAAGCGCAGACGGCAGCCGCCGTGGCGGCCGAACGTGAGCGGAATGTCGGCAACCAACGGGTTCGCGAATCGGGTAGCACGCTGGTAGTCGTCGTCGATGGTCCAGCCAACGACTTGGATCTGCCGGTCCGGAGCAACGGCCGCTTGGCAGGTATAGAACCGGCGGGTTTCGGCGAAGTCGGGGGAGAGTACCAAGCCGAGCAGGCCCGACTCGCCCGCTACAAACAGATCGTTGAGGTTGGCTCGAACGCGCTGCACCGTGCCGTCGCGCCGCACGACTTTGAGCCGACCGCGCCGCTCGGTGAACAACACGGTGCCATCGGGCGTGACCGCCAGGTCCCAGGGGATCGACAGGTTGTCGGCGACGACCTCGACCTCGAGTTGGGGCACTACCGACAGGTCTTGAGACTCCGCCCCGGCCGGGGCCTCGACCACGACAGTGGCCAGAAGTGACGCAAAGAGACCTGCGCAGACGAGGGCGACAAGACACCGGAACCGCTGGGTGGAGACCATGAAATTCGACAGTACAACAACGCCAATTCGTCCCGAAGTCGAAATTTGTCCGCGGAAGGCGTCCGAACGAAGGGCCATAGCGCAAGCGCGAGGTCTACGGTTGAGCCGATGACCGCCGACGAACTACCGGACCTTGAGGTCTCGTCGCTCGGCCCGCTCGAGATCGACCTTGAGCCGTCAGATGGACTCGATGCCGTCGAATCCGAAGGTACCGCGACCCTCGAAGGCCAACAGCGCCGCTGGCTGCCGGCGGTTTTTCTCGGCTTGTTGGTTGTCGCATTGTTTGTCGGACAAGCAACGCTCTTCGACACCGAGCCAGAACCGGCCGACGTTGAGGAACCCTCACCCTCCACCTTCCCAACCCCGACCACGCCGCCAACAACCCCGGCCCCGCCAACCACGGTCGACCCGTCGGTGCCGCTGCTCGGGCCGGCCGTCAACGACATACCGCCCGCGCAACGCCATTTGGTCGTCCCGCTGTTCCCTGGTTCGGAAGGCACGTTCGTGTTGCTTCGACGCGGCACCAGGGTGTTGATGATCGATGCCCAGACCGGCGATGGCCGCATCGCCGAGCTCGCCAACGCAAATGAGCCAACCGTCGGGGCCACGATCGGCATCGCCAACGGCCGCTTGCTGGCGATCGACGGCGAGACGATTCGAGCACTCGCGCTCAACGACCAGGCCGACCTCGAGGTCTCTGGGCGCGCCTTGGCGATCGATACCTCACACGGTGCAACGGTGATCACCCAAAGCCGCCAAGTCAGCGGCGAAGACGGCATAAGGATTCGGCGAACACTCTTGCCCGCCTTCTACCCCAGCGTGTGGGGAATCAACCCGCCGCAAGACGCCACGCTTATCGGCGCCTCGACCCGCGTCCTGCTCCAAGACGACGACGAGCTGTTCGATCCCCGAAACGGACGACGCGCCGAACTCGGGCCCGGGCGAATCGTCGGGGTCGGCACCGATCACGTCTTGGTCGAATCCTGCGAACCCGACGGGTCGTGCACCACCGAGCGGGTCGGCGATGACGGGTCGGTCGACGACCTCGGGTTCGTGCTGCCCACGTTCGAAAACGACGTGCAGCTCGTATCCCCCGACGGGCAGTGGGCCGTGTTGGGTAGCGCTGGCGGTTACCAACTTCAGAGCCTCACCGACCCGACCATTCGCCACACCGCGGGCAGCTTCGGTACATCGTTCGAGGCAATGTCGAACCCAGTTCCGATGGCGTTTACGCCCGATAGCCGGTTTGTGGTGGCCGTGGTGGGTGGCCAGCTCACCATTACGGCCCTACACGAACCGGGTTGGGCCACGAGGGAGATTCCGATCAGTTCACCCGATACTCCCTATGCTGAACTGGTGATCGCTGAGCGGCCCAAACGATGATCGGTGTGTCGTCTCCCGACGACCACCCCGACCACGACGATGGCTTCGACCCGCCGGACGACTTTGATCCCGAGCGCATCACCGAGTGCGAGTACTGGCGTTGTGGAGACCTCTTTGAGGCCAAGAGTTCCAACCATCGGTATTGCCGAAAGGCGTGCCGCAGCCGCCAAAAGAAGTGGGAGCGAGCCCAAGCTCGCAAACAACTCCGAGCCGAACGAGCCGCCGCCCGCCGCACAAAACCCTGACTCCAAAACCCTGACTCAGAGTCAGAGGACAATGTCCCGCGACTCAGAGTCAGGGGACATTGTCCCGTGACTCTGAGTCGTGATGCACCTATTGGGCCACGGTTATGGGGACTCGTAGGAAGGTGGGTTGGTCGGCGGCGCTTTCGTCGCCAGACAATCGCAGGACGTAGTCGCCCGGGGGTGCGTCGAAGGTGAACTCGAACGATCCCATCACCTGCCAGTCGGCCATGACCGAATACTGCGAACCGGTGACGTTTGGTTGGAACCCGCCGTTCCAGGTGACCCCCTCGAACGGCTCACCGTTGACGTCGAGCATGCTTACGCTCATCTGTGCCTCGAAGGGGCGGGCAAAGCCTCGCACCGTGGCCGTGCCATTGACGACGTTCACTCCGGCGTCAACCGAAAGCCCGTCGATGCTCCGCACGATCACTCCAGCGTCTTCAACAAGTGGCACGGGAAGCTGGCCGGGAGTTGGCGTGGTTGGAATGTAGTCGATCACGATTCGGGCCGGATTCGCCAACACCACAGCGTTGAAGTTTGCCGGACCGGACAGAATTTCAACCTGAAGACCGCCACTCGGACTGTTGGTCACCAAGGCCTTCCCGGCACGAAGGTGCTCGAAGTTGGCCTGCTCGATTGCCGAGCCGAGGTCGATGACTATGGTCTTGCCGTCCTCGGACATCGCCACCGACACTCCGGCGGGCACCTCGCTCACCGGCTGTCCCGGCGCATCGAACGAGAAGTTCTGACCCAGGTCGACGATGACCCGCTCACACGTACCGTCTTGCCCGGTTCGTAGCTCAGCCACGTGGTCGGCCGGCGACTGGGTTTGACCGTTGAGGCCAGTAGGCGATGTACCATCGACCAAACACCGAAGCTGAGCAAAGTTGTCGCCGGTGCCCTGCGTTGCCGGTTCAACGATTTCGAGGAAGCGGGCGTTCACCCAACCGGTCGCGCTGCTGCCGGGCACTTGAACCTCGTACCACTCGGCTCCGCTGGGCAGCCGGGCCGCGGTACCGGTGCCGGACAGTTCGGCTCCGTTGGGAACATTGCCCACCTCGACAGCGTCAGGTGCTGGCTCTTCGCGAATGAACAGCACATCGTCGTCGGCGACATCGATCACTCGATAGGTTTCTGGATCGATAGCGTCGATCGTCGGCTCGTCGTCGGGAACGTCGGGAGTCGCCTCGTCACCTTCAAACGGTTCGATCGGCGCCGTAAGCACACGGACTGACACACCCGACAGCCCGGTGCGGTAGGTTGCGCCCTCGAGGAGGTTCTCCGCCTCGACTTCGGCGCCGGCTTCGGAGATCCATACCTGTAGACCGCCCCAACTATCGACCATGCCATCGCTCTGGCTCAGCAGATCGGAGCGAAAAACCACTGGTTGTCCGTTGTTTTCGTCGATGACTACTGCACGAACCATGTCCGATGCGGAAGCGGTCCCATCGCCCTCGGGCACGCATGCCTCATCGTCCGCCGACTGGGTTCCGGTGCTTCCGTCAACAGCCAGCAGCCACGTACACGGGCCATCGGACATGGCCAAGTAGACGATCGAGTGTCCGGTTCCGCTGGCGTAGCCGACCACGCCACTGCTTGCCCCGACTTCCACCCCACCGATAATTCCCAAATCGGCTAACCCCGGTCCGTCGAGCTGTCGTTTGTGGAGCCGCTGGGTCGGCTGACCGTTCTCATCGCTCACTTCGGTGTACCAAAGGGTGGTCGCGGCGTTCTCGCCGTCGACCGCGACATCGATGACGTTGATTGTCGAGCCCGGTTCACGCGATACGACCTCACGCATCGGCGTGGAGGGCTGTTTGTAGAACACGCCGTCGATCGTTTCGAGCACAAGTCCGCCAGACCCATCGTCGAAGGCGTCGGAAACCCCGTCGAGGCCGGTGTCGATCCTTGTCAGCGTCGAGGGGTTGCGAACGTCAAGCGTCACAACAGCACCTGACCCATCGGCAATCGCCACGACGGCCGAGGCAATCGCGCCTTCGTTTCCCGGCTCGCCGACCGGCTCGGTTTCGTCGACCGAGGGAATCGACGTGTTGCTTCCCGGGATGGTCGACGCGGGCGGCGCAGTCGTGTTGGGTTGTTCACTCTCGTCGGCGATATCGGTGCGGATCGCCTCGTCGCCGCCTTGGAGGCTTACGAATCCGCCGCCGATGATTGCGGCCACCAGGAGGAGAGCCCCACCGGCCTTCGCCATGCGGCGAGCGGGTGCGTTGGTGCGGTGCACCGATGCCAGTCCGGTTTCGATACCGACGTGTTGGGCAGCCTCTCGACGCTCGTCGAAGGCCCGCTTCACTGGATCGTTGCGGTGTTCAGGTGAGTTGAAATCAGACATTCGAAGGGCTCCCTTCGGCGCCGAGAACCTCGGCGAGACGGGTACGGGCTTTGTGCAGATGCACCTTGGCGGTCGACGGCGAACATTCGAGGATCTCGGCGATCTGGCTGACCGGCCTGTCCTCGAGATAATGCAGCGCAATGGCTGCCCGTTGCTTCGCAGGTAGCTCGGCCACGGCCTCCCAAACCGGTTCGGTCGACGGCGACGACATCGGCGGCACATAGGTCGCTGTGCTGCGCAGTCGCATCTTCGCTTTGAGCTCGGACGTTTTTCGTCGGCCCGATGAGGTGGCCAAGTTGATCGTCACCCGCCGCACCCACGTGCCGGGGTTGTCGTACTGGCCGATCTTCTTCCAGTTACGGTGCGCCTTGACCATCGCGTCTTGGGCGAGATCCTCAGCGACTTGGGGCGAGGCACCGAGGCTTGATGCCAGGGCCACCATCGACGGAAATTCGCGCCGATAGAAGCTATCGAAGTCCTCGCCCACCGAAACGGTGGTGGCAGAGCTGTCGACCATGGCTTTCGATGCTCCCAGGGTTGAAGGGGTGAACGCTTGCATACCCCACACACGCACGAGCTAGCCGAAAGGTTTACTCACTCTCGGAAATTTCTGGTTTTCAGCCGTCCCGTGTCGTGCGGTTCCGGTCGGCACGGCACGAGCGGGCCTTAGTTGGCGAAATATCCGACCGCGTTGACCAAAACGGTCAGACCCAACGAAATCGCCAGCATGGCCTTCCAAGGGAAGAACACTTTCACTTGCATCCCGCCGCGCTTTTGCGGCTCACCAATCTGGTTCTCTGGGGCATTATTGTTGCGTTCTTCGAAGGTCTGGCGCACCTGTTCGTGGATACGCTGCTCGGCCCGATCGGTGGCCTGAGGAAACAGGCGCGGCAACAGGTTGAGCAGCAGCGTGAGAATGACCGAAGCGATAAGCGATTGAACAAGAAATCCCTGCATAGGAGCGCCATTCTAGTCCGCCGGGCCCACCGGTTGCGGTTGGCTGAACGCCGGAGGTGGGCCATAGGTCGCCAAAGGGGTAGCGTGCAGGGCTATGGCACACCGTCTCGATGTCGAACTTACGAGCAACCAAAACGATGGAACCTGGACCTGGCGCGCTGCGGGCGCGAAGCTCCCCAAAGGTTCCCTCGACGGTTCACTTTTGTATTCAGGAGCAGCCGTCGGCGATGTCTGTCGCGTCGAGGCCGAAACACTGATCGACGGTACCGAGATCATCGCGGTGCTGCCTCCCAAGACCAAGCAGCGCCAAGAGCCCCAGACCTTGGAGATTCTCGGTTCGGGCGGCCCGAAGGACTTGGTAACCACCCAACTCGCACCCAAGGGTCGCGGACGGCGAAACGACCGCGGCGCACGAGGCGACCGCAAGGGCGGTGGCGGTGGCCGAGGCCGCGACAACCGTGTCGGTGGCCGGGGCCGTAACGAGCGGGGCGGCGGTAAGGGCCGAAGCGACGGCGATTCGCGCGGCCGCTCACGCAACGATCGTCCGAAGTCGCCGCCAAAGCCGAAGGTCAAGCGTCTCAAGCCCCGTCGCACCCACCGCGACGCCGCCATCAATGCGCTCGCCGAAGAGCAGCGTCCGTTGGCTCGCGAACTTCTCAAAGACGGCATTCCCGGCATCCGGGCAATTGCCGAAAGCCAGATCAAGGCGGCCACCGCAGCCGAGACCCCAAAGATTCGCACCGACGCCCTGTTGGCGTTCGCCGAGAAGCTCCTGCCGGCGCTTAAAGCCGCCGAGTGGCAAGACCGGGCAGAAGCCGCCATGGCCGGGGTAGCCGACGTTGACTTGCGCGACCTCCGTTCGGTCGTTGCGGCTAGCTCGTCGCACGCCAAGGGCGCCGAAGCCAAAGCAATGGCCACCGAACTCAGCGAAGCGGTAACCGCTCGAGTCGACGCCGAGCACAGCAAGTGGCTGAGCGAGCTCGCCCAAACCTTGGGCGAAGGTCGCACGGTCCGGGCGCTGCGTTTGAGCTCTCGTCCGCCAAAGGCCGGCGCACCCATGCCGCCCGATATGGCCGAGAAGCTGGTCAGCCAAGCCAACGAGTCGCTCACCTCCGATAGCGGCCAAGAGCGGTTCGCCACCGTGCTCGACGCGGTTGCATTCTCGCCGGTTCACAACCAGGTGCGCCCCGTGTCGCTTCCAGAAAAGCCCAGTGACCAACTGCTCGAAGCGGTCAAGCGGTTGTCGATGCGGATCCCCGAGATCGCCAAACTCTTTGGCATCGAACCCACTCCCCCGCCACGGGGTAGCCGTCGGGGCGGCGGCAACCGGTCACGCAAGTAGTTCGGCACCACCCAGGGGCCCTCTCAGGCCCTCCGGAACATCGTTAGCTAAACAATGGTGTCAATATAGCCGTGCTCGGCCAGAAAGCCTGCAAGGCCCTCTACGAGCCGCAGCTCGCCGAGCTGGTTTAGCGGCACCCATGCAGCCTCGGTCGCGTCGGTGCCGGCAACCGGGGCGTGATTCGACATCACGGTAACCTCAAAGTCCATGATGACGAAGTGGTGGTCGTCCGAGATGCGCTCAACCCACCCAACAAACGGTCCGCATACCGCCTCGACGCCGGTTTCTTCCTCGAGTTCGCGCAGAACCGCTGAAGCGAGCAACTCGCCGGGCTCGACCTTGCCGCCCGGAACCGACCATTCGCCCGCCGCTGGCCCGTGGCCGCGACGGATCAGCAGGATTTCGTCGCCTTCGATGGCGATGGCTCCTACTGCGACCTGGGGAGTCAGAGAGGACGGTTGATCAGTCTCGGAGGTCACGATGCACGATTATCGCGCGTGCAACCAGCCCGTTGGATTCAAAGAAGTTTTTGGTCTGGCGATCGCCGGGAAGCGCAGCGGCGTCGATGCCGCGGCAGCCCTTTTCGTCGACCCACGCAAGGATCTGGTTCATGACTTCCTCGCCCACGCCCACCTCCCGGGCCTCGGGCAGCACAAAGAGGTCGTCGACAACACCGAGGACGGTGTCGTCGGCCAAGGTTTCGAGTCGGACCATGGCGTACCCGACCACTTGTTCGTCGAGCAACCCGACGATCACCTGATGGTCAGGGTTGGCGATAGCACTAGCGACCGAGTCGGTCGCCGGCAACGATCGGGCCTCACGATTGGTCCAGAGGTTGCCGCCGCGTTGTTCGGCGATCGAGTCGAGCGCCGAAGCGACTAGCTCGGCCACCACATCGATGTCGGCTTCGGTTGCGACTCGGGCGGCCTCATCGATGCGGATGTTCTCGACCACTGTTGGTTCCTAGTCGGCTCGTTGGATCTGTCGGATCCGGTTCAGCACCGTAACCCGGTGGCGGCCCGCTTCTTCATGCAGGCGTACCGATTCGAGCTGCTTCGCCGACAACGAGTCGAGCCGCTTTACGATCTGAGAGGCCGACAAGGTGTCATAGGACTCAAGGCCAAGGTCGCCATCGGCCGACGCTCCCTTGGTCGATGCCTTGGCCTTCGAAGATGCAGATTTTGCCTTGGTTGACTTGGGCTTGGCGGCCTTCTTCGCTGCCTTGGGCTTGGTCTTTGTCGACCCCGCCGCCTTCGACCCAGCGGACTTGGACTTCGCTGACTTTGCGCCACCCGACTTTGGCTTGGCCGTTTTGGCCGTCGATTTGGACGTTGCTGGCTTGGCCGGCTTTGCTGGTTTGGCTGGCTTGGCCGACGAGTCGTCGTCGGCTTCTTCTTCGCTCGCTACCGGCCTCGACGATACGTCGACCGGCGCATCGTCTCCTCGCAGATCGACACCAAACACGTCGGACAAAACGTCGTTGACGGCATCGCCAACCTCGTTCTGGCCCTTCTCGACCGCCATCTTGGCAAAGAGTCGTCCCAGCGTCACCTGGCTCTTGCCCCGGGCGACCCAGCCGGGCACCTGGTCAAGCAACTCAAGCGCCAACCCAACCGGTGCATACACGAACGCATCGACCGCTTGATCTTGCAGCGATTTCTCGTCCGACGACGATGATTTGGGAGACCCAGAAGGTTTGGTAGCCACGGCAATCCAATACTTACTCAACCAGCAGACCAACGTCGTGCCGGGGGCGAGACAGTGTTGTTGCCTTTCGGCAAAAACCCCGAGCCAATAAGGCTCGGGGCCCAGCACCAAACAGCTCTCAGCGAACGCCTACACCTCGACTGGGTAGTCGCAGTGAGGGCACGCCGGGTTCTTCGGGTCGTCAACCTGGCTCAGGCTGAACAACAAGAAGCAGTCGAGGCAGGTGTGCTCGTCGTCGCGCTTGGGCTCGACGTCGCTCTCTGCGCTGGTCTTCTTCTTGGGCTTTGGCTTGGCCGCCGCCTCCTCGTCGTCTTCCTCGTCATCTTCATCATCGTCGTCGCCAGAGGCGAGGCGATCTTTCAAGATGGCGTCGAGGTCTTCTTCAACGTCGTCAGGATCAGGCTCGTCGTCGTCATCGTCATCGGTTCGCTTCGCCGCCGGAACCTCATCGGAATCGTCGTCGTCATCGTCGATAACGTCGTCGTCGTCAAGGTCGCCGTCGAGATCGGCATCGAGATCTAGATCGTCGTCGAGGTCCTCATCGTCCAGTTCCTCATCGAGATCTGGATCGACTTCGTCAACTTCTTCGGGGGTGTCTTCGTCGTCTTTCATATTCTCCTCGCCTCAGACCGCTGATGGTAGAGACGAGGGGATCATAGACACATGTGCGGCCAACATGACGCAATGTGACCAGAAACTCTAAAGAAGTCCGCCGTTGGGAATCTTGAGTCGCTGGCCATCGGTGAGCGGGGTATCGACCGAAATGCCGTTCGCGGCAGCCAGTTCACCAGCTTCAATACCGAACAGTGAGGCGATCGAGGCGACCGAATCGCCCTGCTGCACGACGTAGATCGTCGACACGACGGGGCCATCGTCTTCGGCGGGAGCCTTGTCTTTCTTGGCTTCCTTCTTGGCCTTTTGTTCGGCTTCTTGCTCGGCTTGTTTCTTGGCCTCTTGCTTGGCCTGCTGCTTCGCTTCTCGCTTCGCAGCCTTGTCGGCGGCAGCCTGCTCTTTCGCGGCTTGCTCTTGCGCAGCGGCTTTCTTGGCGGCCGCTTCGTCGGCAGCCTCTTGGTCAGCGGCTTGTTGGTCGGCGGAGCTCTCGTCGCCCGATTCGCCAGCGGCGCGGCGCTCCGCTTCTTTAGCCCGCTCGCGAGCGGCCTTGGTGTCGGCTTTGGCCTTGGCTCGGGCTTCCGCCCGGCTTTCGTCGCCGGTTTCGGCTTCTTGGTCAGCCGCCGCCTTCTTCGCGGCCTTCTTGGCAGCCTTTTCCTTCGCCGCCTTCTTCTCGGCCTTGGTCTGGCTCTTGTCGGGCGAGGCATCTTCGGATGCGGAGTTCGGCACCGGAATCATCAAGTGCTGGCCAATAACGATCTTGGCCGAGGAGTTGAGGCCGTTGCGAGCAATGATGTCGGCAACCGACACACCCTGCGCTTTGGCGATGGAGTACACGGTGTCGCCCTTTTGGACCACAACGGTGATGTCGTTCGACTTCGGAACCGTAAGCTTTTGCCCGACGACGATCTTGTCGGGGTTCGCAATGCCGTTGTCGGCAGCGATCTGAGTAACCGAACCGCCCGTGCGGCGGGCGATGTCGTAGAGCGTGTCGCCGCGCACGACGACATGAGTCGCCATCTGACCGCCAAGACCTAGCAGCACCAGTGCTGCTGGTCCGAGGATCCGAGCTTTGTTCGCTCGAAGGGCTCGGTGCGCCGCAGCCAGTTGTTCAGTTCGTGTGGATTTTTCAGACACGTTGGATTTTCCCTCTTTGTGGTTCCGCCCACTAGGTCAAATCACCCTAAGCAACATCAGCCCCATTACCAACGCCTTTAACATAGATTTTTTCGCCGCGCGCGGACCCTCGCCAACTTTCAACGGTTCTCAGATCAAGGGCAGCTTGAGCGTCCTGTCGACGGAGCCCACTGCCAACGAGAAACGGCGCGAACCGTCCCCGAGGAGCAGGGCGCCGTCTTCGGTGCACGCGAACAGGAATATCTGCTCGCACTCGCAAGCAGCAACGGGACTAGAGGTGCAAGGGCCTCCGTGGCCCCGGAACGGCCTGCACGGAGTGCAGGGACGCAGGCCCCGGACTAGAGAGTTCGGAGCCAACGGCGGATGCGTCGCGAAGTGCGTGCTGAGCCCGAAACAGTCCGGTTAGCAACGCCGCTGTGCCCGAAGTACCGACGGAGCGCCGCCAGGTACAGGCTCAGGGTCCGCCAGGACCGCTCAGCTCGACGGGCTGGATTCTAGGCCCGTTCGGCGGCTTTTCTTTCGGCCTCTAGGCGGCCGAGTTCGGGTTCGGGGTCGTGGTTGACGAAGGTCATCATGGCAGCGATGGCCTTGTGCCCGGCCCGGTCGCCGATGAGGCTGTGCATCTGCTGAGACACCGTACGGTACGCCGGGTGGCCCTGTGGAGTGGTGCGCAGCTCGAGCATGTGCATTGCCTCTCGGGCGTTGAAATGCATCATGTAGCGGATCTTGTACGCCAGCGAAACGGCGTAGGACGCCTGCTCGGGGTACGGGCCCTCAAGGAGCGCGTACAGGTCGGCCGAGCGCTCCATTTGCGCTTCGAACGTGTCGGCAAGGCCGGCGGACTCGACCGCCTCGGGCATCGTGTACCCATGTTTGGGGGTGAGCTTTTGCCATTCGACGGTGAGCATCCGGTGCCGCTGCATGTCGCGAAATGCGCCGTAGTCGGACAAGATGTCGAACCGGTACGACGGGCGCTCAAGGGCCCGGCCCGGACGATGACGACGATTGCGGCGGTCGCCGGTGTAGGCCCGCATGACCGCGAGGCGATCGTCGACCGACATCGACCGAACCCGCTGTTCGATCTGGGTTTCGGGAAGGTCGAGCTGTGAATACAGCATCGACGCCACAACCTTGACCTCGGCGTCGGGGTCGAAGTCGACCAGCTCCACCTCGGGACACGGCGACGGTTCGACTTCGGGCGGAAAGAGGTGCTCGGCGAGATCGGCCATCGCCTCACGGTTATCGGCCATGTAGTTACTGGTGACCACGCCTCGGTCTTCCAGGTCGACCCGCTTGAGGAACGACGGGATGACTTTGCGAAGCTCGGTGAGCATCAGGTCGGCGTAGTCGCGGGCTTCGGGAAGCGCCGACGCCCGCATGCGGAGCAACAGCGCTTCGTATCCCTGGCCCGAGCCGTAAATGCCGACATTCGACAAGGCCGAGGCGGGCAGAATGCCCCGCACCGAATCGAGGGCCTTGGCTTGGATCGCCGTGCGGTACACAAAGTCGGCGTCGCCCGGTTGCTGGGGAATGATCTCTCGGTAGAACTCGGCCATCGGGGCGATGAGCGACGAGTAGCCATCGAACATGCGGTCCATGTCGCCGACGTAGCGGGCGCCGAGCGGGCCAGCGAGCAACTCCGGGTCGCGGAAGTAGCGGTAGCGGCCGCCGAGGCGTTCGTCGTAAGCGATGTAGCGGGTGGACTGTTCGAGGTACGACATCAGCCGTCCCCATTCGAGCACCTTGGTCAGCAGGTTTGATGCCTGCTCGCATGCCAGGTGCACACCACCGAGCTGGGCGACGCTGTCGTCGCCGTACTGGAAGAACACCCGGTCGTAGAGCTCTTCGGCTCGGCGTAGACCAACCGTGGCGTCGATCGTTTCATCGCCGGTGATGTCGAGGTCGCCGACAAACTCTTTCAGGAACAACCGTCGCAGACTGAGCGGCGAGCGCGAGTACCGGGCGAACAGCGCACCCTTGACCACCTCGGGCAGATTTACCAGCGCAAAAACGGGCTGATCCAGGTTGGTGAAATAGCGGCGGAGGATGTCCGCTTCCTCAGGAGTGAACTCCTCCTCGACATAGGTCTTCACGAGGGGCGACATTATGCGAGATCCGGTCGGTAACCGTGGACCATCGGCCCGGCATTGGTCACACGGGTCGGGAACGTCGTCGGATCACTTCGAGCCACGCTTCGACGCTACTACCTCTGGAGAGGGTGCCGGTTCACCTACACCACAACCCGCACACCGTCGGCCACGACACGAACCGAAACCTCGGTGGCCCGGCCGGCGAGGGAGCCATCGACCCATACATCGAGCTCGGTGCCGAACTCAATGGTCTTGTTCGTCGAGCGGTATTCGGTGATCGACGGGTGGGGCACGTGGGTGCCCGCAACCAGGCGGCGACGAGCCTTGAGCCGATCGCTGAACGACAGCGTCGAGTCAACCACGTCGAGCTTGCCGTCGCCGGGGTGGGCTCGGGGCGCCACGTTCCAGTGGCCCAAAAACGCGGCGTTCATCACGCCGATCGCCCGGCCTCGCCACCCCGCCTTGCGGCACACGACATGGGCGACAAACACCAACTCATCACCGTGGATGGTGACGACGCCGTAGTCGACGGTGGCTCGGGCGGCATCGGGTGTGCGGAGTTCGCCACGACCGCGTCGTCCGCCGAGGGTTCGGCGCAGGTCGCCACCCACCAGGCCTATCGGCGCAATGTCGGCGGCCGAAACCGACCCAAGCGGTGCACCGTTATGCGCCCGCCGGATCGCCGCGCCAACCGCGAGATCAGAGTTCGCTACCGTGCCGTCGTCGGGCAGAGCACCAGTTTCGCCCCAGTCCTTACTCCGCTCAACCGGCATCGTCACTCCCCTGCTCGGCGTCACCACCCGCGGTGGCCGATGCAGTGGTTTGGCTGGAGTCGTCACCGTCTTCATCTGCGCCCACGGCGCCCGATGCGGTCACCACCCCGCGGTCCAACCGCTCAGCGGCCGCTCGTGCGGCGTGGCGAGTTTCGGGGTCGAGCGCCGCGGTTCCGATCTGGCGTAACAGGTCGATGATTTGTTTCGCTTGGCGAACAAAGTCGCCGCCGGTGATGTCGCGTTCGAGCACGTCGTCGAGGTCGCCGCCCAGCGCCCAACCGTGCACCGCCGCGAATAGGGTCCCGTCGGGGGCGTTCGTGAGCGGCAGTCCATTGGCCCGTTCGAGCTTGTTGATGCGGGCATGCAACGCTTCGAGTTCTTTGAATCGGGTACGAGCGGTCTTGCTCGGAAACCACGGCGGAGGCGCCGGAGTAGCGCTGCGATGTTCGTAGGTGAAGCCCGAGACCATGCCGGCCAGCTCGGCTTCGTCGAGTCCGTCGAGCAGTCCCGACATCAAGGCTTCAGAGATCAACAGGTCGCGCTCGTGATACACCTGCACGAGCGTTTCGCCTCGACCGGTGAGTTCCCACCCGTCGAGATAGCCGAGCTCTTCGAGAACCGACCGCACCGCCGCGAACTGTCGGGTGATCGATCCATCGCGGTTCTCGATCTTCTCGGTGGTCTTGGCGAGCCGTTGTTCGGCTTCGTGGATCTGTTCGAGCAGCGACCGGTTGAGTCGGTCTTCGTTCGACCCTCCGGCGTTTACTCGATCGTCACCGACCACGCTGAGGTGTCGCCGGCCGCCCCGTTTGGGGTTGCGGTTACCGAAGCTTGCCCGACCCAACTCGTGGCCGACCGTCGCCTGAAAGCGATCGGAGTTCGGGGCGTAGGGTTCGGGCAGTTCGAGCCGGCCGATCGTGTCGGGCGGCGCGGCGAAGTCTTCGACCTCAAGGACCACAACGTCGCCGAGCGCGGTGACCGCTTTGATCCGAGGTTGACCTCGCCGAAACGCTGACGAGATAACCACGGCTTGGTCGTGAACCTCCGAGGAAGCAAGCACATCGCCGGGTTCGAGCCGACTGAGGGATTTGAGCACCGCTTGGGTCGCGTCGGCGTCGAGCGAATCTCGGCCCCTGGGTTGCACCGTTTCGCCCAAGCTTGCCTCCACCGTCGCCCGGTCGACCGTCATCGCCGCCTCGGCGCGGGCGATGTCCTCGCGCTGTTTCTCGGCCTTGCGGGTGAGCTTCACCACGGCGCGGTCGGTTTGGTACTGGGCAAAGCTCTGACGCAGCAGTTCGTCGGCGCCATCTTCGGGCACCCGCCGGACCATGTTGACCGCCATGTTGTAGCTCGGCCGGAACGATGACCGCAGTGGGAAACTTGAACTGCCAGCCAACCGGGCTACCTGATCGAAGGTGACGTACGGCGACCACAACACGATTGCGTGCCCGACCGGGTCGATCCCCCGCCGTCCGGCCCGACCGGTGAGCTGGGTGTATTGCCCCGGGGTCAGCGACTCATGGTGCTCGCCGGTGAACTTGGTCAGCTTGTCGAGCACCACCGTTCGAGCCGGCATGTTGATACCCATCGCCAAGGTTTCGGTAGCGAACACCGCTTTGACGAGCCCTTCCACAAAGCAGAGCTCGACGGTCTCTTTGAACGCGGGAACCATGCCGGCGTGATGGGCCGCGAATCCGTTGATGAGCGCTCGATGAAACTTGTCGTACTCGAGCGCCTCGAGGTCGTTTTCGGAGAGATGCGCGGTGCGGGCGGCGGCGATCTCGCCGATACGGGTTTGTTCGTCCTTCGACGTCAGCACCATGCCGCGGTCATACGCACTGCTCACCGCATCGTCGCAGCCGGCCCGACTAAAGATAAAGAAGATCGCCGGCAACAGGTCGCGCTTGCGCAGGTAGCTGATGATCTCTATCCGGCGAGGTGTGGCGAAGGGCCGTCGACCTCGTTGCTTTCCGCCCTGTCGCCCCTTGCCGCTTTGGACATCGAACCGGAACGCCTCGCGGTTTGGGTTGCCCTTGATCAGCACCGGCACCACGTGGAGGTGGCCTGACCCGCGCTCCGACGTCGCGTACAGATCTTTCAGTTCTACCGGTCGGGTGGTCTCGACGACCGCAACGGTTTCGCCGCGGATTTCGGTAATCCAGTCGGAGAACTCGTCGGCGTTCGACACCGTGGCCGACAGGGCGACGAGTCGCACGTGCTTGGGCAGGTGAATGATGACTTCTTCCCACACCGCGCCGCGATAGGCGTCCTGGAGGTAGTGCACCTCGTCCATCACCACGTAGCGCAGACCATCGAGCAGATCCGATCCGGCGTACAACATGTTGCGCAACACTTCGGTGGTCATCACCACGACCGATGCGTTGGGGTTCACCGCGTTGTCGCCGGTAAGGAGCCCCACGGCGTCGGCCCCGTACTGCTCACGGAAGTCGCGGTACTTCTGGTTCGACAACGCCTTGATAGGTGTCGTGTAGAAGACCTTCTCGCCCAACTCTTGCGCTTCGGCTACCGCAAACTCGGCCACCACGGTTTTGCCGGCGCCGGTCGGGGCGGCCACCAGTACCGACTTGCCGCTCGCCAACACCTCGGTTGCCTCGACCTGAAACGGGTCGAGGCGAAACGATCGTTCCACGCCTACTCCGAGTCCGGGTTGCCCGAGGAGAGTCCGGCTGTGCCTTTCTCGCCCCGCTCCCCATCTGCGACCGCATCATTCTTCTTTGCTGCCCGAGCCTCTTTCCGCTTCTTGGCTTTCTTGTCCGCCCGACGGCGGCGGATCACACCAAACAGAATGGCGATCTCATAGAACAGGTACATGGGCACCGACAGGGCCAACAAGGTGATCGGGTCGCCGCTGGGGGTTACCAGCGCAACCAAGATGACGATGCCCACGAGCGCGTACCGGCGCCCGCTCCGCAAGGTGGCGGTGTCGACCACGCCCGCCAACTGCAAAAAGATGAGCACGATCGGGAACTGAAACCCAATGCCAAATGCGACCATCATCTTGACCACGAACTTCAGGTACGGCGCCGGACTAAAGACGGTGATGAAGTCGAGGCCCGCAATGTTGGTGAGGAACTCGAGGGCGTTCGGGAGGCTCCAGTAGCCCAGCGCCACGCCTGAGGCGAATAACACCACGCCGGAGAACACAAACGGGATCGCATAGCGCTTCTCGTGCGGGTACAGCCCGGGCGTCACGAAGCGCCAGACCTGCCACAAGATGACGGGGATCGCCAGGGTGAGTCCGCCATAGGTGGCGACGGTGATCGCCACGTTGAGTTGCTCGAGTGGTTCGGTGACCAGCAGCCCGCATTCTTCCGGTGCGGCGCCGATCTCGTCGAGCGCTTCGGGCTTGACCACGTTGCAGTACGGCCGGATCAAGAATTCGAGGATCTTCGACCGGAAGATCCAGCAGATGATGAACCCCACCACAACCGCTGCGGCGGCTCGTATCAACCGAGACCGCAACTCGGTCAGGTGATCGACAAGGCTCATTCGGCCTTCAGTGGCCGCATCGGTCTGGGTCTTTTGGTCTGCCACTAGCGGTCAGATTCCATCTCGATCGATGCATCGGGAGCAGGAGACGAGACGCGCTCGTCATCAGCGTCGAGTGCTGCTCGGGCCTCGGCCAGCGCAGCTTCGGCGGCCGCTGCTTCAGCCGCTGCGGCTTTGGCTGCTGCTTCGGCGGCCTCGACCGCTGCTTCGGCCTCGCGCTTTGCCACCGCACCGCTGGCGTTGGCTGCGGCGATCGAGTTCGACGACTCCGGCACCGACGGACCCGACGAACCAGCGTTCGACAAAGGCGCGGAATTCTCGATCGGAGTTCCTGGGGTCTCATCGTCTTCGCTCTTTGGCTCGAGCGTCGTCTGGGCTTCCTTGCTGGCAGCAACCGCCTTGGCACCTCGTTCGCGGGCGGTCGTTTCGAGGCCGATGTCGTCGATCATCGCCGCCGAGCGGATCTCGTCTTGGAAACTCCCCGAGATCTTGCGGACTTGGCCGACCATGTCGCCGATCTTGCGTGCTGCTTCGGGAAGTTTGTCGGGGCCGAGCACCAAAAGCGCGACGAAGAGAATTACCAAAAACTCTGCGCCACCAAGATTTCCCATGCCGAAAGTCTAACGGCGCCTTGCCCGGTAGACCCCTGCGGGACCTACCCGCCTCGTTAGTCGTTTAGTTCTTGGAGGGCTTCAACCAGTACTTCGTTGTTGTGAAGCTGGGCATGAAAGTCGATGATGTCGTCGTGGGAGATCGGGGCGCCCGTCTTCCGCTCGTACAACTCTTCAGGCAAGGTCCACGTGTCCATATGGACACCCGAGGCGACGAGCAGGTCGATCGTTCGGTGTTCGGCGGCCTTCACGACCGTCATTGCACATACCGGACAACGGAACGAGTATTCGCCCCGGTCGTCGTCGAGGCATACCCGCACCCGCACATCCGCGGTGGTTAGTTCTACGTCTCCACAAGATGGGCAGGTGGCTCGAATCGTTGCCATGTTTCGCTTTCATTTCCGCTAAGGACACCACAACCATCGGCACGCCAGCCGAGTGCCTTAACAGGCCGATCGACCCCTTTCGATGCCTTGGAGACCCAAAGAAACCCCAAATTTCGGGCCAAATGGCACAGCAGGAAACCCTGGAATTGACCGGTGACCTGCAGACGAGCCGCGATTAGCTCCCGAGCGGCTCACCGACCACGATGAAGGCCATGACCACCCGCATCCCGGCGATGATGACGCCGCCCGTCGGATTCGCCCATCGAGGAGCAAGCGCCCACGCTCGCGAGAACACCCTCGAAGCGTTCAGTTTGGCCAGGCGACTCGGCGCGACGGGGCTCGAAAGCGACGTATGGGTCACCAGCGACGGCATTGCCGTTCTCGATCACGACGGGGTCGTACGCAAGCGACTGGTGCAACGCCAGCCCATCCGCGAGGTCGCCCGAGCCGACCTTCCCGAGCACATACCGACGCTGGCCGAGTTCTACGACGAAATCGGCACCGACCTGCCGCTGTCGCTCGATGTGTGCGACCACAAGGCCTTTGGTCCGGTGCTCGAGGTTGCCGAGGCAGCAGGAGCCACCGAGAACCTCTGGCTTTGCTACCGCAACCTTGATCAACTCGAACGCTGGCGGGCCCTCGACGCCAACGTCAAGCTCGTGCACTCGACCACCCTGTCAGCCATGGACCCCGGCCCTGAACGCCACGCCTCGACGCTCGCCGAGCTAAAGATCGACGCCGTTAATATGCGCAACCCCGAATGGAGCGGCGGACTCACCACGTTGTTTCACCGCTTCGGCATTTTGACCTTCGCCTGGGACTGCCAACATCTGCGGGTCATCACCGAAATGTTCGACATGGGCGCCGACGCGATTTACAGCGATCATTGCGACCGCATCGCCGAAGCGCTGGCCGAGCTTCAACCCGATCCCGAGTCGTAGCCCGACGGTTGGTTACAGGGCAGTGATATCGCCCAGTGGCCACACTTTCAGAAACGCCCGGCCAACCAGTTGGTCGGTCGAAATTGGCCCGAAGACCCGAGAGTCGCTGGAGTTCGGGCGGTTATCGCCCATCATGAACAAGTGCCCTTCGGGGACCGTGCAGGAGTTTCCGTCGCCCCGCTCGTTCGCGCACCGGTCGGACCAAACCGGCCCGGTCGAGGCAATACCGTCCTGCAGGTAGGGCTCGAGCAACAGCTTGCCGTCGATGTACATCTGGCCACCACGGGCCTCGACCGTTTCGCCTTCGAGACCGATGACCCGTTTGATCAAGTCGGCGGGCTGACCCGGTTCGGGCTTTTCGCGGGCGAAGACCATCACGTCGCCGCGGTTGGCCGACTTGGAGAGTTTGTTGACCAGCACTCGGTCGTTCTCGACCAGGGTCCGCTCCATCGAGGGCGAGGGGATGAAGTACGCCTGCAGGAAGAACGACTTGATGACCAAGGCGACGGCCAGCGCACCGGCCACCACCACCGCCCACTCGATGAGCGAGCGAAGCTTGGGATTTACTACGTCGTATTCGTCATCGCCGTCGACGCGCTCAGGTTCAACCGACTCTGGGGCATTCGTTGGGCCATCGGCCGCCGACAGAACTGGCTGGGCACCGGTTGCCCCGGTGGGTGCGCCGACTCCGGCGAGCACCGGTTCGGGTTTCGGGGCCGAAGTAGCGGCTGGCTGTGGCTGGCGCGGCGCCTCGGCGGCGGCAGCACGGCGCGGCTGGGCCGGTGCGGTTGGTTGTGCGGGCTGGACTGGAGGTGCGGGCTGGACCGGCGTTGGCCGCGCCGCAGCTGGCGGAGGGGTCGGCGCTGGTCGGACCTGACCCAAGGGCGGCTGGGCCTGCGGTGCTTCGGCCTGCGGGGTGGTTGGGCGTTGTTGGGGAGCTTGCGGGGCCCGAGCCGCCAGCGGTTCGGTCGCTGGCGGGGCTGGGCGAGCCGCCGTTGGAGCTGGCGCCGTCGCGGCTGGAGGCGTTGGGGTTGACGACGTTGGGGGCCCAGGCGGCGTCGATGCGGCCTGAGGCATCGCCGATGGCTGGTCGACCGGTGTACGGGGTTGGTTGGCCGTGGCGGCTGCCGCGGCGACCGCAGCCGCCGAGGTGGCGGCCGGTTCGGCGGGTTGGCCACCGAAGTGCGCAACCCCCTCGACCGATGCGTCGGCAACCGCTTCTGCGCTCGCCGCCGCGGGCGGCACGACCCGTTGTTGTTGTTCGGCGAGTCGCTGTTTGGCTCGGGCCGCCAACTGCGCTGCGAAGTCGGGACTATCGATTGACAGCGAGGGATCGTCAGCGTCGGGGGTTTCAGAGGTCACAGGCCTTTGACCCTACAGCGTTTTGGCCGCCTATCAGTGCGCATCCGGCCACCAAAGTTGGCCCCGAATGCCACCCTAGCTAGCGGTATCGCTCCAGGATCCGTGCGGCGGTGGTCGCCAGCATGTTTTCGCCGACCTGTTCGGTGCCGTCGATAATCCGGGCATCGGAGCCCAAGCGGACCAAAAGCCGTTCGAGCCACGGCACCGCCGTGACGGCCAAGGTGATGCGAGCGCCCCCATCGTCGAGTTCGACCACCCCTTCGTTCGGGTACTGCTGGGCGACCCACGACGCGTTGGCCGTAACCTCAAGAACGATGCGGGGGTCGCTTTCGCGAGGGGTAAAGCTCCCGGGCGACTGGGTGCCGCGACGCTCAAAGGTTTCCTCGGTTAGGTCGGCGGCCACAATCCGGTCGACCCGAAACACTCGCTCGTCGTCGGCCATGCGGCAATGCGCCGACACGTACCATTTGCCTTCGTCGGCGAAGAATCGTTCGGGCTCGATCGCCCGGTGGGTTCGTTCGTCACGGCCAAACACGTAGTAGTCGAGCTCGACCACTCGCTGCTCGGTGATGGCGGTGCGGAGGAGGTCGACCATCTCTTCGGGCGCACTTCCGAGACGAATCTCGAGGCCCTGATCGACGCCGAGCGCCGCGCCGAGTTTGGTCAGTCCGCCGAGGAGCGGGCCGCTCTCCTCGCCCGACATAGCCAGCACCGACTTTCCGGCGGCCAGCAACGAGATCGCCTGCTCGCCGGTGAGTTTGAGTGGCCGAGCGAACCAGTCGGCGTACCGAATCCACACTTGGTCGTCGTCGAGGCTGACCTCGATCATCGTGTCGGGGGTAAACGGATACACACCCACGAACTGCACAACTTCGAGCAGGTCGGCTTCGAGATGTTCGCGCGGATAATCGAACCGCTCGGCGATCTCGTCGAGATGCACACCGGGTTTGCTTGCCACCCACGGGATAATCGCCAAGAGGCGAGCGAGACGGTCCGAGGAGTTGAGACGGCTCATGCAGCAAACTCCTCGAGCCAGGAGATCAGCTCGTCACGAAGGTCGGCCGGGGCCAGCAACTCGGCATGGTCGAGAAAGGTCAACACGAACGACCGGAAGGCCTCTCGGTTCCGAACGACGAGATCGAACTCGGCTGAGCCGTCGTCGTGGGACTGCACCACGGCGTCGCGCCCCAGGTAGTGCTTGGCCCATCCGGCCTGGTCGGCGTCGACCAAGATCCGAGCCACGATGGGTTCCTCGTCGCCGAGTTCCCACGACTCAATCCGTTCGTCGGTACTCGCCGGGCGTTCGGTGGTTGCCGCAGCGCCCACCTCAACCCGCCCGTCGATCCGGTCGACTCGGAACTGCCGTTCGTCGTTGCGCACATGGTCGTACCCAATCAGGTACCAGTGGCCCCGCAAGAACGACAGCTTGTACGGATCGAGTTCCCGGTCGGTGTCGTTGTAACGGAAGGTGACCGAATGCTTGGATCGCACCGCTTCAAACAGCGGGCCGAGATTGTCGTCGGATGGCAAGGCGGCGACGGTGGCGACTTCTTGTTCGCCCACTACCCCACCGAGTCGGGCTAACGCTTGGTCGCCGCTGACGCCTTCGAACCGCACGAGGTTGCTGGCCAGGTGAAGCGCCGCCAGTTCGTCGGGATCGAGTTGCGGGTCGCTGCCCGCGTACTCCTCGGGGTCGATGCGGTAGCCGTCGATTGGCGGGTCGACGCCGGGCACGGTTTGGGTCTTGAGTGGGATACCCATGGTCCGCAGGTCGTCTTTGTCGCGTTCAAAGGCCCGACGGAAGCTGGCGTCGGCGTCGGGATACCCCTCGATACGGGTACGAAGTTGTTCCGCGGTAAGCGGCACCGACGTGTGCAACAGGGCGGCCAAAAGATTCAGGAGTCGTTCGAGTTTCGACACGCTGCGCAGCCTACGCGAACCAACGACCCCGCCCCGACATATTCATCGTGGCGGTGCCAGGCTCCAGTGCCAGGCTCCAGTGCCAGGCTCCAGTGCCAGGCTCCAGTGCCAGGCTCCAGTGCCAGGCTCAAATAGCGGAGAGTAAGCACGTAACCGCGCTCCGTCGGTACTTCAGGCACAGCGTCGCCTCCGCTCAGTCCTAGTAGGGCTCAGCGGGCACTTCGCGACGCAGCCGGGTTTGGCTCCGGGCTCTCTAGTCCGGGGCCTGAGTTACTGCACTCCGTGCAGGCCGTTCCGGGGCCACGGGGGCCCTTGCACGTTCTCGATCGAGTGCCGGTTGAGGGTAGGAGCGGATATTCCTGTTCACTCGTGCCGAAGACGGCGCCCAACCCACAGGAAGCCAACTGATGCAAACGCCAAGGGTGTGGCCCACGCCGACAGAAAACGTCAGCGCTGAGGCAAAGCGGCCAAAGAGCCCGTAGCTCGCGGAGGGCGAGGGGCGCCGGTTGGCTGAGATAGCGAAGCGCAGAGCGCAGGCGCAGCCGGAGCGACCAGAGTTAGCGGAAGGCGAGGGGCGCCGGTTGGCTGAGATAGCGAAGCGCAGAGCGCAGGCGCAGCCGGAGCGACCCGAGTTAGAGACTGGCGATGAGCTTGTCGACTCGTTCGTCGTGGGCTTTGAAGGGGTCCTTGCACAGAACGGTGCGCTGAGCCTGGTCGTTGAGCTTGAGGTGCACCCAGTCAACCGTGTAGTCGCGCTTCTTCTCTTTGGCGTTCTTGATGAACTCGCCGCGCAGTCGGGCCCGGGTAGTTTGCGGGGGCGTCTCGACTGCGGTGGCGATGTCGGCATCGTCGCAGATACGAGCAACCATGCCCTTGCGTTCCATGTGGTAATACAGGCCGCGGTTGCGGTTGACGTCGTGATACTGCAGGTCGACCAGCGCAACCCGAGCATCAGCGAGCGACAAGCCGTGGCGTTCGCGGTAGGCCTCGATGAGCTTGTACTTGATCACCCAGTCGACCTCTTGGTCGAGGTTGAGCGGGTCCTTCTCGATCTGGGTCATCACGTGTTCCCACATGCCCAGGGCCCGAGTTTCGAGGTCGCTCAGCTCGTGATGTTCGGCGTAACGCAATGCCCGGGTCAGGTACTCGCTTTGAATTTCGAGCGCCGACGCTTCTCGCCCGTTGGCCAGGCGTACTCGCCGGGTACAGGTCATGTCGTGGCTGATTTCGCGGATCGCCCGGATCGGGTTCTCAAGCGTCATGTCGCGAAGCACGACCTGAGGATCCTCGAGCATGCGCAACATGATGGCGGCCGCACCCACCTTGAGGAAGGTCGTGTATTCGCTCATGTTCGAGTCGCCGACGATCACGTGCAGGCGGCGATACCGTTCGGCGTCGGCGTGCGGTTCGTCGCGGGTGTTGATGATCGGACGCGACCGGGTGGTGGCACTGGAGACGCCTTCCCAGATGTGCTCGGCTCGTTGGCTCACGCAGTACATGGCGCCCCGAGCGGTCTGGAGAACCTTGCCCGCTCCCGCATAAATCTGGCGGCTGACGAGGAACGGAATCAGCACCTCGGCGTAGCTGGAGAAGTCGTCGCGCCGGCCGGTGAGGTAGTTCTCGTGGCAGCCATAGGAGTTGCCGGCCGAGTCGGTGTTGTTCTTAAAGAGGTAGATGTCGCCCTTGATGCCTTCGTCTTCGAGCCGTTGCTCGGCGCTGGCCAAGAGCTGTTCGAGGATCCGTTCGCCAGCCTTGTCGTGCACCACCAGGTCGTAGATGCTGTCGCATTCCGGCGTGGCGTACTCGGGGTGCGAACCAACGTCGAGGTACAGCCGGGCACCGTTGGCGAGGAACACGTTGCTGCTGCGACCCCAAGAAACGACGCGTCGGAAAAGGTACCGAGCGACCTCGTCGGGGCTCAGCCGGCGTTGACCCCGCAGCGTGCAGGTAACGCCATATTCGTTCTCGATTCCGAAAATTCGGCGGTCCATTTGTCCTGACCTTACCGGTAACCAACGCCTAGAGGGCATTTACCCACGGTTACTTCAGAACAGCGAGGGTTTCTCGAATGCCGTCAAAGCTGCTTTGCGGGCACCGGAACCAGTGCGCAAAGCGCTGGTCGAGGTGCTCGTCGTCAAGGTTCAACAAGCGAGCCAGCATGTCACGGTCGGCCTCACGAAGAATGATCGGTGCCGATTCGGATTCGCCACGAAGCTGGCGAATGCACGAGGAAAATCCCCGCAACAAGTCATCGTTGGTGTGGCGAGCCGGGTCGAATTCCATCGTGAGCCAACCGGCGTGCAACAGGTTCCGTTGTGGGTCATAACGCAGTGGCGCTCGTGGGGTATGGCCGTTGCGGGGCAGTTGGTCGGCTTGGATGCCGTAGATCTCGGCGAGCGCTTCGATGATGGTTACCGACGGTTCGTACAGGCCCGCTTCGACCTCATAAATCTGGTCCGAGCGCAGGCTCACCAGGTTGGCGACGGCATCGACGCTGTATCCGACACGGGTGCGCGCTGTGCGAAGTGCCTCTCCCAAAACCACGGGAGCCGAAGCCATAGCTCGTACATCTGCCATAAAAACCTTTCGGCATCGAACGGACCGCCCTTAAGTCAAGAATGTGCAGCACAAAAGCGGGAATCGGCGGACCCAACGCGGCGTCACGACGCCGATTCCACCAGCTTGGCGGCGACTTCTTTCACCAGCTTGGCCCCGACCATGGCGGTCATGTCGTGCACATCTCGACTCGGATTGAGCTCGACGATGTCGGCGCCGATCAGCGTCGGGGGCAAGGCATCGATGATGTCGAGCACCTCACGAAAGGTGAGCCCTCCCGGCTCGTGATGCGACACCCCAGGCGCTACCGAAGGGTCGAGTCCGTCGAGATCGAGCGACAGATAGAGCGGGCCGTCGAGCGCCGCGGCATCAAACCGGTGAACCTCGCGGGGTGCAATCATCTCGATACCGAACCGCTCGGCTTGCTGGCGACCCTCGGCGGTTGCGGTCCGGATCCCCAGTTGGATCAGCGACGACATACAACCCGCCTCCATCGCTCGGGCAAACGGCGACGCGTGGCTGAAGGGGTTGTCGCCAAAGTTGTCGTACGTGTCGGGATGAGCGTCGATGTGAACAACCGTCAGATTCGCGTACTTCTCTGCCACAGCGATCAGAATTGGATACGTAATCGAATGGTCGCCGCCGAGCACCACCAGTGGGTTACCGGTCGCCAACTGGCGGCGGGTCGCGTCGGTGATCAGATCGGCGTCGGACCGCGAGCCGGCGACATTGGCGACGTCGAGGTTTCCCAGATCATCGAGCATCGGAACGATCTCGATGCCCGCTTCGGTCGAGTCGTTCCGGGACCCCGAATGCAAGGCGCCCCGGATAGCATCGGGGCCCTCGGCGCACCCAAACAGATGCGAAGAATTCGCATCGAGTGGAACGCCGAGGACCCCGACCTTTACAACCATCGACAAGTGCGTTTACAACAACGCGGTGAGGTCGTCGCCCTCGATCCGTTTGAACGTGCGCCGCTCTTCGCCTCGTTCGAGAACCGCGACCTCAAGGTCGTCGGCCACCAAGGTTCGATCGTCGCCCGCCAATGCGGCGACCAACAGTTTGAGCGTGTCGCTGAGCGACTTGTTCGGCGCCCAGTCGGCCATGCGTTCGCGCAGGGCATCGGCGTCGCCACCCAACACCACATAGGTGGTGTGGTCGGTCACCGAGCCGTCGTAGAGAATGTGAAACAGCTGGTCGCGTTCGGGCTCGGTGAGTCCGATCTCGGCCACCAGGATTTCGACCTCCATCGGCTTCATCTCGTGGGTAAACACCTGGCCCAACATGTTGGCGTACTGGTTCGCCAAGCTTCGAGCGTCGACGTCGGCGCGGCTGTAGTTGAACCCTTTGAGGTCAGCGTGGCGAACGCCCGCAATCCGCAGCTGGTCGAATTCGTTATACTTACCAACACCGGCAAAGCCGATCCGGTCGTAGATCTCGCTGACCTTGCGAAGCGTGTTCGAGGTGTTCTCGGCACAAATCACGATGCCGCCGTCATAGGTGCTGCCGATCAGGCTGCGTCCTCGGGCGATTCCTTTCCGGGCGTAGTCGGCCCGGTCCTTCATGACCTGTTCGGGTGCTACATAGAACGGCTGGCTCATTGCGGGCCTCCCTCGGCGCTAAGTGAGTTGCCGCCGTCGCGACCCCCCACGGTGGTGTAGCGGTCGATCAGGGTGCGGACTCGAGTTTCGAGTTCGTCGTTCTCGAGGCGATCGAAACCGTCGGCGCTAATCGTCGCCACAACCGGGTAGAGGCCACGGATGAGGTCGGGCAACCCAGTGGCCGAGTCGGCATCGGCGGCTTGGAACAGCGATTCGATGACCAGGTCGACCGCTTGGTCGCGGGTCATGTTGTCGCGGAAGTGGATCTTGGCCACCGTGCCAGCGTGCAGGCTTCCCGAGCCGGTTGCGGTGTAGTCGAGTTCTTCGTACCGGCCACCGGTTACGTCGTACTGGAACAGCCGCCCTTGCTCGGCGGCGAGGTCGTACCCAGCAAAGATCGGCACGACGGCCAAACCTTGCATGGCCATCGGCAGGTTGTTGCGCAACATCTGCGAGAGCTGGTTGGCCTTGCCCTCGAGCGACAGCGACGTGCCTTCGACCTTTTCGTAGTGTTCGAGCTGAAGCTGGAACAACTTCACCATCTCGACCGCCGGGCCGGCGGCACCGGCGATGGCGACCGCGCTGTGGCGGTCGGCGGGAAAGACCTTTTCGATCGACCGGTGACTGATCAGGTTTCCGGAGGTCGCCCGGCGATCGCCGGCAATCACCACGCCGTCGGCGTAGCGAACAGCGACACAGGTAGTGCCGTGTACCACGTCGAACGTTTCGCTCACATCGCCCTGCGGGACGGGCGGTTCAAGGCCCGACTGGCGAAGCAACTCCGCAAAGCTCGACCCGGGGTCGGCGCCTGGAGATGTGGGGTTCCAAGGGGTCTGAGTCACTGGCCACCTTTCTGGATGTAACTCTTTACGAAGTCTTCCGCGTTGGTCTCGAGCACCTCATCGATCTCGTCGAGCAGGTCGTCGAGTTCGCTCTTGAGCTTCTCGCCCGATTCCGAGGCCGCAGGGGTCTCGGCAATCTCAGCCTGCTCTTTGGGTGCTGGGCGCTTCTTTTGTTCACGTTCTGCCATGGTGATCTCCTTGGTCAGCGGTGTTCAGGATTGTGGCGGTTCGGGGGATGTCGTTCGTGGGCGGGCGTACGCACGCCGCCTTCTAAGGATGGACGATAGCGGGCCGCAAGGCGAGGTCACCGCAATTACTTGCCCAGTTGTTCAAGAAGTTCGGCCGCTGAATCGCACGCCTCAAGCAGCGAGCCGACTTGCTCGCGGGTTCCGCGGACCGGCTCCATCATCGGTACGCGCCGAAGCGGCTCTTGGCCAATATCGAACACCATCGAGTCCCAGTTCGCGGCAACGATCTGCTCAGGCCACCGCTTCAAGCACTCGCCCCGGAAATACGCCCGGGTGTTTTCTGGCGGGTTGGTCATGGCGAACTCGGCGTCGGCTTCGTCGACCAGTTTCTCGACCCCGAGCCGTTCGAACAGACATTTTTCGGGCCGCAGGTCGTGGTACTGGATGTCGAGCGCGGCAAGCTTTGCGTCGTCCCAGTCGACCCCGTGCCGGTCGCGGAACGACTCCATAAGGCGAAGCTTGGCGACCCAGTCGAGTTGGTCGGCCAACTGCATTGGGTCGTCTTCGAGGGCGCCGAGCACGCTCTCCCACCGCTCCATAACCTCGTGAGCGACGTCGCCGCCCACAAATTCGGTTCCGCGGTCGTCGACGTACTTCTTGGCCTGGTTCAACAGTTCCCACTGCACCTCGAGCGCCGTGATGGTCGAGTGATCTTCGAGGCGGATCGGCTCGGCGAGGGTGAGGTCGTAGGAGACGTCGTGCATTGCCTTGACCGGCATGGCGAAGCGGAACTCGCGAGGCAGGTAGTCGTCTTCGATCATGCCCAACACCAACGCCGTGGTGCCGACCTTGAGAAAGGTCGAGACCTGAGACATGTTGGCGTCGCCCACGATCACGTGCAGGCGTCGATACTTCTGGGCATCGGCGTGGGGTTCGTCGCGGGTGTTGATGATCGGACGCTTCAACGTGGTTTCGAGCCCGACCTCCTCTTCGAAGAAGTCCGCCCGCTGGGTGATCTGGAACGGCACCTCGCCATCGTCGATGGTTGGGTCTTCGCTGCCAACCTTGCCCGCACCGGTGAAGATCTGGCGCGTGATGAAGTGGGCGGTTGCGTGGGTGACGATCGACGAGAACGGCGTGGCCCGGTCGACCAGGTAATTCTCGTGGCAGCCATAGGAGTTGCCTTTGCCGTCGGAGTTGTTCTTGTACACCACCAACGATTGGCCATCGGGCAGCAGTTGGTCGGCCGCTTCCATCGACTTGATCGCAATGAGTTCGGCGGCCCGGTCCCACTGAACGACCTGGCGGGCGTCGAGGCATTCTGGCGTGCTGATCTCGGGGTGGGCGTGGTCGACGTAGTAGCGAGCGCCGTTGGTGAGTACCGCGTTGACCAGATGGGTCTCGACCTCGGGAGGCATGGCACCAATTGGCGCAAACCCTCGCTGGTCCATCCCCGGCGATTCATCCTCAAAGTCCCAACCAACCCGTTCGGCCGGGCCGGTTCGTTCGGCATTGAGGTAGGCGTTGATCAACAACGAAGACGCGGCGATGGGGTTGGAGTCATCGGTACCGCGAATCAAGATGCCGTACTCGGTTTCGACACCGATCGTCTTAGGGATGGCCATGGCGCGAACCTAGTACCTAACGGCGCGCAAACGGCGCTCTAACATGGCTCGTCTGCCAACCTGGGCAAACGCCGACATGGCCTACAGGTATTGGCCCGTCCCGACCCGTTCGATAGCCCGGCCACCCATGGGGTCTTCGTTCTTGGTGATGAGGGTCCGCACGTACACGATGCGCTCGCCCTTCTTGCCCGAAATCTTCGCCCAGTCGTCGGGGTTGGTCGTGTTCGGCAGGTCCTCGTGCTCTTTGTATTCCTGGTGGATCGCCGCGATGAGATCGTCGGTACGAACCCCTCGGGTTCCGTCGGCCAGGATGCGCTTGATGGCCAACTTCTTGGCCCGGCGCACGATGTTTTCGATCATGGCGCCCGACGAGAAGTCCTTGAAGTGCATGATCTCTTTGTCGCCGTTTTGGTACGTGACTTCGAGGAACTGGTTGGTTTCGTCGGCCCGGTACATTTCGGCCACGGTTTCTTCGATCATGGCCTGCACGGCTTTGGCCCGGTCGCCGCCACCGACGGTATCGATGATGTTCTGGTCGATCGGCAGGTCGTCGGTGAGGTAACGGTCGAAGATGGCGAACGCGGCGGTCTCGTCGGGGCGTTCGATCTTGATCTTTACGTCGAGGCGGCCGGGGCGAAGGATCGCCGGGTCGATGAGGTCTTCGCGGTTGGAGGCACCGATAACGATCACGTTCTTCAACGTTTCGACACCATCGATCTCGGCCAGCAACTGGGGCACGATCGTGCTCTCGATGTCGGAGCTAATACCCGTGCCGCGGGTACGGAATAGCGATTCCATCTCGTCGAAGAACACGATGACGGGCCAGCCGGCTTCGGACTTTTCGCGGGCCCGCTGGAACACCAGGCGAATCTGACGCTCGGTTTCGCCCACGTACTTGTTGAGCAGCTCGGGGCCTTTGATGTTGATGAAGTAGCTGCGGGCTTCGCGGTCGCCCGAAACTTCGGCGACCTTTTTGGCGAGCGAGTTGGCGACCGCCTTGGCAATGAGGGTCTTGCCGCAGCCGGGAGGGCCGTACAACAAGATGCCTTTGGGCGCCGGAAGGTCGAACTCTTCGTAGAGATCTTTGTGAAGGAACGGCAGTTCGACGGCGTCGGTGATCTGTTCGATTTGAGAGTCGAGACCACCCACATCGGCGTAGGTGATGTCGGGTACTTCTTCGAGGACGAGCTCTTCGACCTCGGGCCGGGGCAACTTCTCGAGCACCAGACCCGACCGAGGATCGATGAGCACGGTGTCGCCCGAGCGAATCGAGCCCTTCTCGACCGACCCAGCAATATCGACAACCCGTTCTTCGTCGGCTCGGCCAACGATCAACGCCCGTTCGCCATCGGCGAGAACGTCTTTCACCGAGGCAACCTCGCCGGAGGTTTCGGGGCCGCGGGCCAATACGACGTTGAGAGACTCGTTCAGCACGACCTCTTGGCCGACCGCCATCTCTTCGACCAGTTCCGGGTGAATCGATACCCGCATCTTGCGGCCGCCCGAGAACACATCGACGCTGTCGTCGGCGTTAAAGCCCATCAGCGTGCCGTACGCCGATGGCGGCTGGCTCAGTTTGTCGACTTCGTCGCGCAATCCGGTGATGTGTTCGCGAGCCTCACGCAGCGTGTAAGTGAGCTTTTCGTTCTGCGAAACCGCTTGGGACAGTTGGCCCTTGGTTTCGAGTAACCGTTCTTCGAGGGTGCGCACCCGTTTGGGCGCGTCCTGGACCCGTCGGCGCAACGTGCCAACCTCGTCTTCGAGGCGGGCGGAGTAGTCGCGCAGATCCGAAAGCTCTGCACGCAGCGCTTCGGTGCTTCGGTCGTCTGAGTTCGAAGAAATCGGAATTACCTCCTGGCAACGGTCACGTATCGACCTTACCCCGACATCTATCGGCCAAACCGTGCGCATCGGGAGATGATCTCTTCGACCATTCTAGTTCACCTCGACCCCGCAAATCCGCCACAAATCGTGCACTGGCGCCGAGCGCCACCGAGATTTCGGGTGATGCAGCTAGACTGATCACGGTTGTCCGCAGTACAACTTCAACAACACCGGGCCGTCTCGGCGGCCCACCCGTAGCCCGCACCAGGTTTGTGCGACGCTCGCAACCAGCAAAAAGGAACACATATGAAGGTCTGGATCGATCAGGATCTCTGCACGGGCGATGGCCTCTGCGAAGAAATCGCACCCGATGTTTTTACCCTTCTCGACGACGGACTCGCCTATGTCAAAGAAGGCGACAAGATCTTCTCTGACCCGGGCGGCCCAGATGGGCTGGGCAATGTCCCCCAGGGTCAAGAGGAAGCCACCATCGAATCGGCCGAGGAATGCCCCGGCGAGTGCATCTTTATCGAGGTCTAATCCTCGCTGAAGCACGGCTTCGAAAGGTTTGAGAAACGGGAGGCTCGGGCCTCCCGTTTTTCGCGCCGGGGCGGCTCAGCCTTCAGCACATCGCGTTGGGTCGCCGTCGACCACCGGGTTGGCGAGATGCTCGGCCAGCACCGTTGCCCGAAGGGCATACGCGCCCTCGCCCCGCCGAGACGAGGCAAACGCCATCCCGACCACCGTGCCATCGGCCCCCACCAGCGCACCGCCGGAGTCGCCCGGTTCGATCTCTGAGGCAATGAGGTACGACGCCCGGCGGTTCTCGCCTTCCTCGCGATAGATGTTCTCGCCAGTGGCCACAATGCGCCGGTTGATCCGGTACGGGTCGGGGTCGAGTACGCCGGCGGCTCCCGCACCCCCGAAGCCAAGGATCAGGCCTTCCTCATCGAGTTCGGCATCGGCCCCTAGGTCGAGTGGTTTGATGTCGCCGGTAGGCGCCTCGATCATGGCGATATCGGCCGAGGGGTCAAAGCTCACCACGGTGCCGGTGACCACGGCGACCTCCTCGATGTCGGCAACTTCGTCGTTTCCAGGGAGTTGCATCGCCAACTCTTCGACGCCGGCCACGACGTGGGCGTTGGTCATGATCAGGTCCTGCCCCACCACGAACCCGCTGCCGATCTGGGATCGACGACAACCCTCCCCCGAGAACCGAACCGCGCTGGCACCTACTCGGGCCAAGAGTTCGTCGTCGATCACGGTCGGCGCCGGACCCGGGGTGAGATCGGTGCGGTCATCGTCGTATACCGGCAGCGTCGGCGGGGTGGTCGACGCAGCGACGGTGGTCTCCGGCACCGTGCTCGACGAACCGGCACAGGCGGTTGCGATGGTCGCCAGCAACAGCACGCCAACGGCGCACCGCCGGATCACGAGACAGCGAGGCGTGCGTGGGTCAAGAAGGCAGTGTGGGCGACCATGCGGTGGTCGGGGCGTACCGCCTGGCCTTCGACGTACCACGACCGCTGCATGATCTCGACCGTTTCGGCCAAAATGAACCCGTTGCGTTCGAGGGTCTCGCGCAGCTTCATCACCTGGGTCACGCTCGGGGTATAGGCCAACAAGATACCGCCGGGCCGAAGCGAAGTGGCCGCATGCGGAACCACATTCCAGGGCTCGGGGAGGTCGAGCACAAAGCGGTCGAACCCATCGCCGTCGACCCCCCCGTACGCGTCGCGCAGATGAACGTCGTAACGGTCGAGTGCCGACTTCCCGAGCATCTTGGCCACGTTTTCTTGGGCCTTGCTGGCGAAGTCTTCGCGCAACTCGTAGCCGGTGATATCGGCGCCGGCGCGCAGCATCGTCATCGACAACGCGCCCGAACCCAGACCGGATTCAAACACCTTTGCCCCCGGGAAAATGTCGGCCAGCAACAGAATCGGCCCGAGGTCCTTCGGGTAGATCACCTGGGCGCCGCGGGGCATCTTCAGCACAAAGTCGCTCAGCGTCGGGCGAACCGCCAAGAAGTTTGAGCCCCGAGTACTCGAAATCTGGCAGCCGTCGGCGGCACCGATCAGGTCGTCGTGGGGCACAAACCCGGCGTGGGAATGAAACTCGCCACCCGCTTTGAGCTCCACCAAGTAGCGGCGCTTCTTGCGGTCGATCAGCAGTACGGTGTCGCCCTCGGAAAACTGCACTGGTTAGCGGTCGAGTCCGACTTCGACCACGGTCGGCTTCACCAACCGCTTGTTCACCTTTTTCTTGCGCTTGGCCGCCAACTTGTTGGCCTTGGCGACCTTCTTCGACTGCTTCTTTGCCTTGCGCTTGCTCGGGTTCACCAACGAAAGCGACCCGACCTTTTCGGCTTTGGCCTCGGCCTTGGCCGCCTTTTTACGGCTGCGCTTACTCGGAGCAGGCGGGTTGTGAATGATGGCGAACACGCCACCCTGTTCGAGATCGTCGGAGACCACCACGGGCATTTCGCCGCCCTTGGTGAGCTTGTTCTTGAGCCCGCCGAGCCGCTGGAAAACAAACACGGCCAACCACAACTTGTTGCCACCAAAGAGTCCTTTGGTGGTCGCGTTGCGACGGATCTGGTACTTCAGAGCCTTTTTCGAAAAGGGCAGCATGCGACGACTCGGTCAGATCCGGCGGATCTCGACGACCGAGGAGGTCTTCTTGGCGGCCCGCTTGCCGAAGAGGTAACCCATCAACAGCACGAGTACCGCCGCAGCGATTCCGGCGGGCACCATTTTGGACTGGGCCTGAGACTTGGCTTGGCCGGTCTTTTCATCGACCTGGCTCTTGATGCCCCGCAGGCTCGACTCGAGGTCGTCGGGGGTAATGGTCGCCTTTGGTTTTGGTTCGGTTTCTTCAGCCACGGGTCAGATGCCTTTCGTGATTTGGGTTCCGAAGAGGCCGCACAGTGCGAACACGACGACGGAGATGATGAGGTACGGGAACACGGTGAAGTTTCCGTCGAACACATCAAGGGTCTGCAAGAACCGCAACAGGGCCAAGCACAACAAGAAGATGCCGGTGCCCATCAGCAGTGCACCCGCGGCGCCCCACATGATGAACGTGCCAACCGGCTTAAGCGGCTCGACGGTCTCTTGCAGGGCGTAACCCTTCACAAGTTCGACCAGTTCGTTGACTGGGTTTGTCTCTTCTTCTGCCATTTGTAGATGTGCCTCCTCGACAGCGACTGAACCTTAGCGGAACGTTCGCCACAGACGTGGTACGGGACGCCGGTTGAATTCGTGGTTAGGAAAGTCGAAAGTCCAGCACGGCGATCATGTCGTCGAGCAGCGTTTCGAGCAGCTCGAACCGCTCGTCGACACTCTCGGCCTCGAGTAGTTCTTGGCCGTCGGCTGGCCCGAAGCCAGCGATCGTCGAGATCTGAAAGCTCGCCAGGCTCGGATCTTCGTGCGGGGTGAACTGGCCGGCGGCCGGCGCTTCGCCGAGTCGGACCTTCCGCTCGAGGACCCGGTCGAGCAAACTCGAGCACTCGGCTTGCCGGTCGCGGCGCAAGTGCGGCGGCTCGTCGCCGAGCTCGTCGGGTAGATCGACCACCATCGCGCGAGGGTACGGGTCGTCTTCGAGCCACTCGACTACCCGGATCCGGCGGGTGCCAACCGACCCCAACGCCCAGCGGCCGTCGTCGAACCGGTGCTCCTCGACCACTCGGGCGACCGTGCCCACCATCGAGCGTTGCTCGCCTCCGCCGACCTCGTGGCCCCGCTCGATCAGCACCACGCCAAACTCGCGGTCGCCGGCGAGGACATCGTCGGCGAGGGCCAGATACCGAGGTTCAAACAGGTGTAGTGGCATGACCATCGACGTGAACAGCACCGAGCCCAGCGGAAACATCGCTATCTCGTAGGGTTCGGTGGTGCGCGGTTCGTCGGTCATTTGGGGCCTACTTGATCGCGGGTTGGACCTTCGGGGTACTGCACGAGTTCTTCGCCCAGGTCTTCTTGCACCTCGTGCGACCGGTCGCTGCTGAGCTCTTCCTGGTTGGCTATGTAGGCGAAGGTGAGGTCGTCGCCGTTGCTGGCCTGGGCGAACCCGGCGAGCGCCGATACTTCCCGAAGCGAACCGGTCTTGCCGCGAATCTTGCCGATCACATCGGGCCCGGTGAACCGGTCGAGGAGGGTGCCGCGTTCGCCGGCGATCGCCAGTCCAGCCGCCAAGGCCGAATCGGGTCCCGCTTTGTCGAGGAGGTCGATAAGTAGGTCACAGGTCAGAGAGTTCTCGCTCGACAAACCGCTTCCGTCGGCCACCTCGACCCCGGCCATCTTGAAGCCCGCGCGGGTCATCAACACGCCGCTCGCCTCGGCGCCGGCCAGCGAGGATCCTTCGTTGCGAGCTGAAAGGCCAATCTCCTTCAGCAGCAACTCGGCGGTGGAGTTATCGCTGCTCGCCAGCATCTGGCCGACGACATCGGCGATCGGTAGCGACTCGAGGCGAGCGATCTCGACCGAGATTGCCGGTGCGACTCCCGAGGCCGCGCTCCCCCGGATCACGACGCCTCGTTCTTCGAGGAGGTCGTCGAGGATCCGAGCCGAATTTTCCGCTGGGTCAGCCGCCGCGGTCGCCAACTGGTTGGCCTCATTGTCGTCGGGGTATCGAGCGAACCCGTCGTTAATCGATAACGCCGACAGCGGACCGGTTTGGTTTTGGTCGATAAACCTCGGCGGCCACGAGCCGACCGCCCGCACCGTGTCGTAACGGGTCTCGTCGCCCACCACCCGACCGGTGATCTCGGCGACCCCGGCGGCCACGATCTGGTCGGCGAGTTGGGCTACATCGGTGAAGGTCTGCGCCTCGGGGTAACGCCCGATGTACCGGGCGGTCGCCAAGATCGGGTCGCCGCCGCCCACAAGGTACAGGTCGCCGTTGATGATGCCGCCTTCGGGCGACTGTTCGGTGACCGCGGTGGTCACGAACCGGAAGTCGGCCGGCAGTTGCTCGAGCGCCGCCGCACCGGTGACCAGCTTCTGCGCCGAGGCGGGCACGATCGGCATGCCGCCGTTGTGGTTAAACACCTCTTCGCCACCGCTGGTCACCACCAGGCAGGTGCGATCGGGCGAGGACTCGACCACCGAGACCAGATCGGCCGCCAACACATCGTTGGAGTTCGCGACCCGAATGAAGTCGGGAAGTCGACGAGCAGAGAACATGGGCGAGTTCGGGGTCGAATCGACGATCGCCGGCGCCGGTTCGGTTTCGGCCGCCGCCTGACGGTCGGCGTCGCGTGCCATCCACGCCGCGACGCCAGCAGCGACAAACAACAAGAGCGGGATAATCAGTCGGCGCACGGCGCAAGCGTAGACGCACCGGCCGTGCAAAGATGCGAATCGTATGCAGATCCTCACCGCACTATTTCTCGACACCATCGACCTTCGTCAGGTCGACGGCCCCAGTACTCGAATCGACCTCACCGGCATCCAGTTCTCGGCGGTCGCTCCCACGCCACCACCGTTGGTTTGGGCGCCGCATCTGGTCATCATCGCCCACGCCCCCGAGACCGAGTCGGGCCAAGGCGTGCTCGAGGTCATCTTCACCACCGATCCCACGCCACCCGTGGCGGGCGCCGACGGCCCAGAGCCCCTGGCCCGCAACGTGCAACCCTTCCAGGTCGAACCCGGCAAGTTCAGCTACCGACTCGTGCGTGCCGAACTCGAGTTTCCCGACTACGGCACCATCTACGCCCACTGCAACATCGATCGCGGCATCGTCACCACCGTGCCGTACACCCTCCTCCCCGCCCCCGCCGAATAACGTGCCCCACCCCGAAATTTTCGCGTGGAACCCGCCCAGAGCGGGTCGAGCGCGATGAGATTTGCGAGCGCGCTGTCCGAACACCCCTTGGCGACCCATGCGGTCGGCGAAGTGGTGGGTGACCTTCTCGATCGAATCGGCCCGTCGCCTGACCTGGTCGTGGTGTTTGTGACCGGGCCCTTGGTCGGCGCACTCGACGACATCTTGCCGGCCATCCAGGCGTTGCTCACCCCTTCGGCCATGATCGGGACCTCGGCGGTTGGTGTGCTTGGCGGAGCACGCGAAGCCGAGGACGTGGCCGCCCTTTCGGTTTGGGCCGGCAACGTTGGCAGCGCCGAAGCCGTTCGACTCACGACGTCTCGGCTGGGAGGTTCGGTAACCGTCGAAGGCTTGCCCGATGGATTGGGAGTCGACGAACCGGCCACCCTCATCCTGCTCGCCGACCCCTTTTCGTTCCAGACCGATGAGCTTCTTGCCCAAGTCGCCGCCGAACGACCCCACCTCTCGATCGTCGGCGGCCTCGCGTCGTCGGCCCGCGGCCCCAACGGCAACCGTATGATCCTTGACGACGACGTCTTCACCAACGGGGCGGTCGGCGCAATCTTGCCGCCCGACGCGGTCACCAACTCGGTGGTGTCCCAAGGCTGTCGCCCGGTGGGCGATCCGTTCACCATTACCAAGGTCAAGGGCAACCGCATCTTCGAACTCGGCGGACGACCGGCGATCGAACGCCTAGAAGAGCTGGTCGCCGCAGCGAGCGATGAAGAAAAGCGCGCCCTGTCAGCCGGCCTTCATATTGGCCTGGTCGCTAACCCAAACTCGCTTGAGTTTGCCCGCGGCGACTTTGTCATCCGATCGGTGCTCGGCGTCGACCGCTCGACCGGGGCGCTAGCGATCGGCGACTATCCCGAGGTTGGCGACGTAGTGCAATTTCAGGCACGCGACGCCGACACCGCGTCGGAGGACCTGGGCCAGATGCTCCACGACGCCACGCCGGACGACCGGTTCGACGGCTCGCCCCAAGCAGCGTTGGTATTCACCTGTAACGGGCGAGGTACCCACCTGTTTGGCGAGCCTCACCACGATGCATCGACAGTGCACGAACTCACCGGCGGCGCCGAGGTTGCGGGTATGTTCTGCGCGGGCGAAATCGGTCCGATCGGCGGCCGAAACCACATGCACGGGTTCACCGCGTCGACCCTGATGTTCTACTGACGGTTTCCACGAGAAAAGCCGCGGGCAAAGTACCGGGTTGACGCTGGTCACTCCACTAGTGTTGGGCGCTCAACCAGCCCCACAGACCCCCAGGAAGCCGAGCCCCGCTCTCTTATGACCACCGATCCCGAGCTCGAACAACGGGCGATCAATGTCATCCGTGGCCTTTCGATGGATGCGCCGCATGCGGCATCGTCGGGCCACCAAGGCACCGCCATGTCGTTGGCGCCCGCCGCCCATGTGCTGTGGACCCGCATCATGAACTACGACGCATCGGCTCCCGACTGGGCCGATCGCGACCGCTTCATCCTGTCGCCCGGCCACGCGTCGATCCTGTTGTACTCGCTGCTGCACCTCACCGGATTCGGCCTCACCCTCGACGACCTCAAAGACTTCCGCCAGTGGGGTTCGAAAACTCCCGGCCACCCCGAGGTAGGACACACCACAGGCGTCGAGGTAACCACCGGCCCGCTGGGCGCCGGATTCTCCAACGGTGTTGGCATGGCGATCGCCGAGGAGTCGCTGCGTGCTCGCTTCGGCGCCGACCTCTGCGACCACTACACCTACGCCTTTGTGTCCGACGGCGACCTCGCCGAAGGCATCAGCCACGAAGCGGCGTCGCTCGCTGGCCACCTCGGCCTTGGCCGCCTCGTGTACATCTACGACGACAACCACGTGTCGATCGACGGCCACACCGAAATTGCCCTCAGCGACGATGCCGCGGGCCGATTCCGGGCCTACGGCTGGCATGTGGTTGAAGCGGGCGAGATCGGCGAAGACCTCGAGGCCATCGAGGCGGCAATCAACGAGGCCAAAGCGGTAACCGACAAGCCCTCGCTCGTGATCATCCGCACCTACATCGGCGTGCCCTCGCCCGATCACACCGACGACCCGCACGCTCACGGGTACGTCTTCAAAGACGAACAGATCACCGCCACCAAAGCGGTCATGGGCTTGCCCGATGAACCGTTCCACATTCCTGACGACGTGCTCGCCTACTACCGAGCGGCGGGGACTAGGGGCACCGCGTTCCGCGAAGCTCAAGAGGCCAAGGCCGCTGCATCCGACGCCGACAAGGCCGTCTACGACGCCTGCATTGGCGGAACCGGCGTTGGCGACTGGGCCGCCGACCTCCCGACCTTTGAGGTCGGCGAGAGCATCGCCACCCGCAAGGCGGGCGGCAAGGCAATGGCCGCCATCCTCGACTCGGTGCCCGGCATTATGGGCGGCGGCGCCGACCTCACCGGCAACACCGGCACGACTATTGCTGACCGCGGCGTGTTCAGCACCGATGACCGCACTGGCCGCCAGTTGTTCTTCGGTATCCGCGAGCACGGCATGGGCGGCATCATGAACGGTATGGCACTGCACGGTGGCGTCATCCCGGTCGGCGGGACGTTTCTTGTCTTCTCCGACTACATGCGCGGCGCGGTACGCCTCGCCGCCCTCTCGGGCGCAAAGTCGATCTTTGTCTGGACCCACGACTCGATCGGCGTTGGCGAAGATGGCCCCACCCACCAACCGGTCGAACAGGTCGCGGCGTTGCGGGCCATCCCCAACCTTCGAGTCATTCGTCCGGCCGACGCCAACGAATCGTCACACGCCTGGCGGATCGCCATCGAGAACGACGGCCCGACCGCCCTCATCATGAGCCGCCAGAACCTGCCGGTGCTCGAGGGCACGGCGGCGGGTGCCTCCGACAAGGGCGGCTACGTGCTCAACGACGAAGGCGGCGACCCCGACCTCGTGCTCGTTTCGGCTGGCTCGGAGGTGCACCACTGCGTCGAAGCGGCCGCCACGCTGCGGGCCGACGGCAAGACGGTACGGGTGGTCTCGCTGCCCTGCTGGGACCTTTTTGAAGCCCAAAGCGACGACTACCGGAATTCGGTACTGCCCGCTGGGGTTCCGACCCTGGCTATCGAAGCTGGTTCGAGCTTTGGCTGGTACCGCTGGGCCGACGAAGTCATCTCGATCGAAACGTTTGGTTCGTCTGCACCAGGTAGCCGAGTAATGACCGAATACGGAATGACACCCGACAACATCGTCGCTCGAGCCAATACCCTCTTGAGCTAGCAACACCCTTCGCCCCAACCCCACTATCTCCGAACCCCTAGGAGCACGCCATGACCCGACTGCACGACCTCTTTGATGCCGGGCAGAGCCCATGGCTCGACAACCTCAAGCGAGGCTGGATCACCAACGGCGAACTCGCCGAGTGGCGCGACAAGGGTGTTCAGGGCATCACCTCGAACCCATCGATCTTCCAGAAGGCCATCGCTGGCAGCGACGACTACACCGAGCAGTTCAGCGCCATGCTCGCCGACGGCGCGTCGATCGAGGAGATCTACTGGGGCTTGGTGACCAAAGACATCGAAGACGCGCTGGCCATCATGCGCCCGGTGTACGACGCTACGGCCGGTCTCGACGGCTACGTGTCGGTAGAGGTCGACCCGTCGCTCGCTAAGGATAAAGAGGGCACGATGGCCGCGGCTCGCGAACTCGACACCCAGATCGCCGAGCCGAACCTGTACGTGAAGATCCCGGCCACCGATGAAGGCATTCCGGCCATTGGCCAGATGATCGCCGAAGGTCGCAGCATCAACGTCACGTTGTTGTTTGCGATCGACAAGTACCAGGCCGTCATGGACGCCTACATCGACGGACTCGAGAAGTGCCTCGAAGGCGGCGGCGACATCAGCGACATCTCTTCGGTTGCGTCGTTTTTCATCAGCCGCATCGACGTGGCGGTCGACAAACAACTCGAGGCGATTGGTTCACCCGAAGCACTCACCCTCAAAGGCAAGGTCGCCATCGCCAACGGTGTGCTCGCCTACCAGGCGTTCCAGAAGACCTTCAGCGGCGAACGCTGGGAAGCGCTCGAAGCACAGGGCGCCCGTAAGCAGCGAGTGCTGTGGGCCTCGACCTCCACCAAGGATCCGAGCTACCCGAAGACCTTGTACGTCGACACGTTGATCGGCCCGGATTCGGTCAACACGTTGCCCGACGCAACGATCGAAGCCTTCCTGGCCGACGGCACGGTAGCTCGCACCATCGACGCCGATGTTGCTGGCGCCCAGGCGACGATCGATCAGCTTGCTGGCCTCGGCGTCGATCTGGGAGCGATCACCGACACCTTGCTTGAAGAAGGCCTCGCCTCGTTCACCAAGAGTTTCGACGATCTGCTCACCACCCTCACCGAAAAGGCCGAAACCCTCAAGGCCTAACGGACCCAAAAGTAAGAACGCGGGGTCAGACCCCGCGTTCTTACTTTTGCGCACTTCACGGAGTGGGTTGCAAATTGCAACTTACTCGCCTACAGTCGCCCTTGGCATGAGTGGCACTTTGCAACCGACTCCGACTGACGAACGTTCATCCAGCATTCAGCTGACCCTTGATGCGGTTGGCGATCGGTGGACGCTTCTGATTCTGCGGGCCATGTTTCGCGGCATCTATCGATTCAACGAAATCGAAGCCGACCTCGGCATTGCCAAGAACATGTTGTCGACCCGTCTCGGCCGCCTGGTCGACAACGGGGTGGCCGAAAAGGTCGCCTACCAAGATCGTCCCGTCCGCTACGAGTATCGCCTCACCGACAAGGGCCGGGCCCTCTCCCCCGTCCTGATCGCCCTCATGCATTGGGGCGACGAATGGCGCACCGACGGCCATCACGACAACGTGCTCGTCCACGACGCATGCGGCACACCAATCGAACACGCGGTGCGCTGCAACAGCTGCGCTACCGACATCGACTCTGAACACATCCACAGCAAATCTGCGGCCCCGGCCGGCAGTGCGGGGAACCAGTAATGACCACCACCCACCCAACGGCTCGCCCTCTCGACGATCTCCTCGCCGAGGCTCGCTCGATCCGCGACGCACAGTTCGGCACCCGCATCACCTACTCGCCCAAGGTGTTCATCCCGCTGACGATGTTGTGCCAGGACAAGTGCGGCTACTGCACCTTTGCCCAACCGCCGGCTCGACTCGACAACGTGTACCTCTCGCCCGAACAGGTGACCGAGATCGCCAAGGCCGGAGCCCAGGTTGGGTGCCACGAGGCGCTGTTCACCCTCGGCGAACGCCCCGAACTTCGCTACCCGGCGGCTGCCGAATGGCTTGCCGCCCACGGGTACGAATCGACCGTCGACTACTTGGCCGCCATGGCCCAATTGGTGATCGATGAGTCTGGCCTGCTCCCCCACGCCAACGCGGGCGCCCTCACCACCGACGAACTGACGAAGCTCCGCAAGGTGTCGGCATCGCAGGGGATGATGATCGAGTCGCTCAACCCGAACCTGGACGCCCACCGAGGATCGCCCGACAAAACCCCGGAGCGACGGCTCGCCACGCTCGAAGCGGCTGGCGAATTACAGATCCCGTTCACCACCGGCATCCTCATCGGTATCGGGGAGTCCCGACAAGACCGCATCGATGCCCTCGAGGCGATCGCCGAATCGCATCGGCGCCACGGCCACATCCAAGAAGTCATCGTGCAGAACTTCTTGCCCAAAGACGGCACGTCGATGCACAACCACCCGCCCTGCCCGCGGCCCGACTACCTCGAAGCCATCGCCTTGGCCCGCACCATCTTGCCGGCCGCCATCCATCTGCAAGCACCCCCGAACCTCTCCGACGATTTCGGCGACCTACTCGATGCCGGCATCGACGACTGGGGCGGCGTGTCGCCGGTTACCGCCGACCATGTGAACCCCGAACGCCCGTGGCCCGACCTTGATCGCCTGGCCGAAGTAACCGAAGCCCACGGCTACGTTCTGGCCCCCCGCCTGACGATCTATCCCGAGTACGCACTCGACAGCGACCGGTTCCTCGACGAAGCAATGCGCTTCCCGGTGCTCGACCGCTCCGACGCCGAGAGCCTCGGGCGCGACGACCCAGGTTCGTGCCTTCCTGAACGCACCATGGAAAACGCGAGGGCCAACGATGGCGCTGACGTGTTGGTAATCGGCGAAGAGTCGACCCAGTGGTACTCCGGCTCCAACAACGAACCACCCGTGCTCGTACCGGCCGCCGGCCGGGCATCGGCCGGAGGAGCGGTTGGCGAAGTCCTCCAAGGCGTCGCGGCCGGCCAGGAGGTCGGCCACCAAGAGATCGTCACGTTGTTCAGCGCCCGGGGACCCGAGGTAAACGCGGTGGCCGAGGTCGCCGACCAACTCCGCGCCGAAGCGGTCGGCGATGTAGTGACCTGGGTTTCGAACCGCAACATCAACTACACGAACGTGTGCACGTTCAAGTGCCGGTTCTGCGGCTTCTCCAAAGGCCCGATGAGCCTCAACCTCCGCGGCACGCCCTACCTGCTCACCATCGATGACATCGCCGACCGAGTTCGCGAAGCCGCCGAAATGGGCGCTACCGAGGTGTGCTTGCAAGGCGGTATTCACCCCGATTTCGACGGCGACTACTACATCGACGTGACCCAAGCAGTGAAGAACGCCGTGCCCGATATGCACGTGCATGGCTTCACCGCCCTCGAAGTCACCGAAGGCGCGAAGCGACTCGACGAACCGCTGGCCGACTACCTCAAGCGCATGATGGCCGCCGGACTGCGGTCGCTGCCGGGCACCGCCGCCGAGATCCTCGACGACGACATTCGCGAGATCCTGTGCCCCGACAAAACCAACTCCGAAGAGTGGCTCGAGGCGCACCGCATTGCCCACAGCGTCGGCCTGCGCTCGAACATCACGATCATGTTCGGCACCGTCGAACAACCCGAACACTGGGCCACCCACATGATCCGTACCCGCGACCTCCAGAAAGAAACGGGTGGCTTCACCGAGTTTGTCGGCCTGCCGTTTGTCCACATGGCGTCGCCCATCTACCTGCAACGCAAGGCCCGCCGAGGCCCGACCTTCCGAGAGATGTTGCTCATGCACGCGGTCGCTCGCATTGCGTACCACGGCCTGATCGACAACATCCAAGGCTCGTGGGTCAAGGGCGGCTTCTCCACCATCCGCCAACTCCTGCAAGCCGGGGTCAACGACCTGGGCGGAACGCTGATCAACGAGAACATCTCGCGAGCCGCAGGTGCCGAGCACGGCCAAGAAGTCGGTGCCGACGACTTCGCCAAACTCGTCGAACCGCTGGGCCGCACCCTAGTGCAGCGCAGCACGCTCTACGACCGGCTCGACAACCCACCGAAGCTCGAAGTCGTCCCCGCCCGGACCCGCATCCCGCTGTCGCTCGCTAGCGACTAGCGCCACGAGGCGGGCAAGAACCTGATTTCGGAGCCCGGCCAGTAGGATTCCAGCATGGAATCACTACCTCGATACCGCACGGGCGACGAAGGTCTCGACCGCGCAATTTCAGAGATCATTGAGCTCAGCGGCGCCGCCGATGACCACGACATGTTGTTCGAGACCATCGTCTCGACGCTGCGCATGGGTCGCGAGCGGGTTGGGCGAGGCGATCTCAAGCTCGTCAACGCGGCGCTGAAAGAACTTCGCTACGCATTCCTGGTCTTTGAGCCGTACCGAAACTCCAAGAAGTGCACCATCTTCGGATCGGCTCGCACCCAGCCGTCGGAGGCCTCCTACGTGTGCGCTCGCGACTTTGGCGAGGCAATGGCCGCCCAAGACTGGATGGTCATGACCGGAGCCGGACCCGGCATTATGGCCGCCGGCCTCGAAGGCGCAGGCACCGAAAACAGCTTCGGCATCAACATCCAGCTGCCGTTTGAGTCGGGAGCCAACGAGTTCATCGCCGGCGACCCCAAGCTCATCAACTTCCGGTACTTCTTCACCCGCAAACTCACCTTCATGAAGGAGTCGCACGGCTACGCCCTGCTTCCCGGTGGCTTCGGCACCATGGACGAGGCGTTCGAGCTGCTGACGCTGATGCAAACCGGCAAGACCTTCCTCGCGCCGGTCGTGCTTCTCGACCCGCCAGGCAACTCCTACTGGGATACCTGGAAGGACTTCGTAACCAGCGAGCTGCTGGGCCAGAACCTGATCAGCGAATCCGACCTCGACCTGGTGTACCTGACCGACGATGTCGACGCCGGGGTCGCCGAGATATGCAAGTTCTACAACAGCTACCACTCGTGCCGGTACGTCGGGAACCGACTCATCATGCGCCTCACCCGCGAGCTCTCCGACAACGAAATCGCCGATCTCAACAACGAGTTCGGCGACATGCTCGAAGAAGGTCAGATCGAGCGAACCGAAGTCACCAAGAGCGAACTCGACGACAACGACAGTGTCGACCTGCATCGGCTCGGCATGCGCTTTAACCGCATGTCCCATGCCCGGCTGCGCCAGATGGTCGACGTCATCAACGAAACGGCCTAACCCCAATCGTCGGCGGATGGCGGCGGACTCAACAGGTGAACGGCCTTCTCGACCGCTCGGCGGGCCTGGGTCAGCTTCTTCTCGCTGATCGGCATCTCGCTCGCCCCCTCTTCGAGCGAGGCGCGCAGCACCTCCATCGCTCGATCGGCGAGTTCTTCACCGATCGACTCGAGCTTGATGCGAATATCGTCAAATTCACCAGTCATCGCCATTAGGTATAGCGCCCGGGTACGACACTGCACACCTCCACGCCTAACGTTTCGCCGTGGAAGATCTACATGAGTGGGTGTCGTTCAAAGACGACGATGACGTGGTCTGGATGCTCGATGCGACCTTCCTCACCAGCAACTGGAACTGCATCTACGGCGCGGGTTGCCTGGGCGTACTCGACAACCCGACGCCCGAGCTCGAACAAGGGTGCTGCAGCCACGGCGCCCACTTCAGCGACGACGAAGACCACGACCGGGTGATGTCGTTCGTGCCCCGCCTTACCGCGGAGGACTGGCAACACATCGAGATCACCGAACTGACCCACGTCGATTCCGACGGCGACCGGCTCACCACCACCGTCGAGGGTGGCGGATGCGTGTTCTTGAACAACCCCGACTTCGCCGGTGGGGCGGGGTGTGCGCTTCACCGAGCAGCGCTTCGCCACGGCGAACGCCCCCTCGACTGGAAGCCCGAGGTGTGTTGGCAATTGCCGTTGCGACTCGACAGCTACGAGGACGACAACGGCATCACGACGATGTTCCTGCGGGAGTGGAAACGGGCCGACTGGGGCACCGGGGGCGACGAGTTCCACTGGTGGTGCACCGAAGATGACCTGGCGTTTGTCGACCGAGAACCGGTGTATGTCACCCTCAAGGATGAAGTGAGCGAACTGGTGGGCGACGACGTGTACGAGGCCTTTCGCCAACACGTCGAGTCGAAGGGGACAGCCACCTTCTTGCCCCACCCAACCACTCGGGCGGACGAAGCTCGCTAACCGGGCCCGGGCGCGCCACGTACGGAGGCTGCGCTTTTGCGGGTTGGGTCGATGAGACCGAAGGCGAAAGCCGCCTAGGCGGACTGGGCCTCGTCATCGATCGCCTCAGCGCCGTCGTCGCTCACGGCGGCCGACTCGGCCGCATCATCGACTTCGGCCGTGTCGTCGGTCGGCTTTGCCTGCTCAGCTTCGTATTCGGCGGCCACATCGGCCCACTGCGAATACTCGTCGGCAACATCGGCCCACTCGGTCTGGCCGGTGTTTGGCTCGTTGGAATCAAGGCTGTCAAGCAAACCGTCGAGGTCGACATTGTCCGAACGCTTCAGCGCTCGAGCCTCTTCAAATCTTCTGTGGCGGCCCTTTTTCACGGGAGGACGCTCCAAATGTTCTGCGTTCTGATCGAGCACTAACTATACATCGCCGACCCGGCCAGGTCAGACCGGTCCGGCGAATTTGCCTGATTTTGCGGCTCTGCCCGCCACAACGGCCGATCTAGGTAACGGCGGTGTGGCTTCGGGTCTCGAGCACCAGGCCATTCTTGGTGTCGAAGGCAAGCGCCGCCTCGCCACCCATCAGGGCCCGAATTGGCTCTCCGGCCAACTGGTTCCGCCAGCCGGTCGAGAGCCGGGCATCGTCGTCGCCCCGCACAAAAGCCTCAATGTCGTTGCGGCTACCCAACATTGCCGGGTCGATCGACAGATCCTTCGAAAGTTGGCTAATCCACGCCGAGATAAGGGTCACCGCCGGTCGAAGTTCGCGCAGCGACGTGCTGTTCGACGGCACCTTGAGCGATATCGGGTCGGTGTCCTTCGAGTTCTTGATGACGTCGAGAATCTGTTGCTTGGCGTCGCCGCGCAAGTGCCGGTCGTCGAGACCGCGAACCGATCGCAACTTCTCAACCGTCGCCGGGCGCTTTTGGGCCAAGGCCACGATCGCCAGATCGGGCAGCACAAACCGAATCGGCTGATCGATTTCGGCCGCTCGCGACTCGCGCCACGCGGCGATCGCTTGGGCGACCGCAAGGTTGGTGCCGCGCAGGTGCCGTACATCTTTGATGCGTAGCCAGGCATCGGCCGGTTCGCGAGACGGCCGGCCTCGTAGCCGAAAGTTCTCGCATTCTTGCAGCGCCCATTCGAGACGGCCTCGTTCCGCGAGTTCGTTGGTAAGCAGCTGGTGGATTTCGAGTAGGTCGGCCACGTCGGAAGCCGCGTATTTGCGTTGGCCGTCGGTGAGCGGTCGAGCTAACCAGTCGGTGAGGCGGTCGCCTTTGGGCAGCCGCTTGCCGAGAAACCGTTCGTGCAATGCCGACAGCGAGGGCGAGCTCATGCCCACAAACCCGGCCGCGATCTGCGTGTCGAACAACAGCGAGGGCAATGCCTTGGCCGAAAGGTCGAGTACTTCAAGGTCTTGTTGCGCGGCATGCATAACCGCAACGGCGGCACTCTCGAGTACGGGGGCTAGGGGTTCGAGCGATACGGCGAGCGGGTCGATCAGGTGCGGAACCCCTCCAGGCCAGATCACCTGAACCAGGGCGACCTTGGGGTAGTAGGTGCGCTCGCGATGAAACTCGGTGTCGAGGGCGTAAATGTCGTGCTGCAGCATCTCTGCCACCACCTCGTCGAGGTGATCGGCGGTTTCTACCAGCACAGGTGGGGACGACTGTTCGGGGCTACCGCTCACTCGGCTGGGCCAGAGGCGAACGGCTTGCCACTAGCGACCCATCCCTTGGTGCCGCCAGCCACGTTGATGGCCTCGATGCCTTGCGTACGGAGATAGTCGGCGGCTTGCATGCTGCGACCGCCGGCGGCACATATGACGTATACCGGCTGATCAGAAGGAACCTCCGAGGCCCGTTCGACGATTTCGCCGAGGGGAATATGTTGCCCGCCGGCCACCCGTTCTTCGAGCCATTCGTCGGGTTCTCGGACATCGAGAAGATGAGCTCCGCCACCCAAGGCGGCCGCCAAATCATCGACCGATACTTCTGGCGTTTCGCTCACCATGATCTCCTGTCTTCCATTGGGGACACCATAGTGTGCAACGGCTCGCGGCCCCGAGGTTGGAGGCGTTTAGGTGTCCAAATGAGCGCGAGCCGGGAGCTCTTCGGGAAGGTCGGCGTCGTGGAACCAACCCGCCTCACCGTCGAGTACTTCGACGACCGTCAGCTCGGCGATCGCTAGTCGAATCGAACGAACGCCACGTTCGAACTGGGCCCGGAGCTGCTCATAACACGTCGTCCGAAACGCGGCCTGCACGAAGTGGCCGTGGCCGTCGAACCAGGGCAACGCAACGTCGCCGTCACCCAACGCCTGCACCACCGCAGCGGGAGCCGCGGCCGACGCTTCGATCAGGTCACAAGGCGACAACACCACAACGCCGGTCGAGGCGTGCTCCATAGCGGTCAACAACCCACCGAGCGGGCCTTCGTCGGGGTAGTTGTCGGGTACGGCAGTCGCGACACCTAGGTCGCTAGCAAAGTCGGGGGCCCGACCCACCACCAGAATCTCGCTCGCTCCGGCCGACACCATTGCGTCGACCGCGTGCCGAACCAGCGGCTTCTCGTCGAGCACGATCAGTGCCTTGTCGGTGCCCATCCGCCGACTTCGGCCCCCGGCAAGTACCGCGCCGGTGAACGGGGTGAGCGCCACTAGTTGTCGTCGGACTCGGCCGGATCGCCGTCATCGCCGCGGCCGCAGCCGTATTCGACGTACTTCTCTTGGGTGATTTCGACATCGATGCCATACAGGCTGCATGCACACGACGTTGCACAGTCGCCGAGGTCGGCCCGTTGAAACCAGAGCGTCAGCAAAAACAGGCCAATGACGCCCCACATCGCAGCCTTAATGGCCAGCTTGGTGATGAGGCGCATGAACCAAAAGCCACCGGCCAACATCACCAAGGTGACGGCGGGAATGAGCCAACGCAAGGTTTCCGGGGTCAGAAACGACGGCAAAGAGACAGCAAAAGGAGCCATGTCAGCCAGGCTATCTGCACGACGGCCGACGCGACCGGACTCCAGCGCGACAACTATGGTTAGGCCGATGTCTGACATGAACCCGGTAAACCTGACCGCCGGACCACCCGAAACGGTGCTCCCTCCCGAACCAGCCGAAGCAACGGCGGCGCTCGACGCCGCGTTGGCGCTGCCCGAGGCCGACCAGCGAGCAGCGATCGGCGAAACCGTGTGCTCGAACCCGACCTTCCTCGCTGGGTGGGCTGCTTTGGGCGACAAAGCCCGAGCCGACGGCGACCGGGCGGGTGCCTACTCGGCGTACCGGGTTGGCTATCACCGAGGCCTCGACCGGCTGCGCCAAAACGGCTGGCGCGGATCGGGATACGTGCGATGGCAGCACGAGACCAACCGCGGCTTTCTTCGGGCGCTTTCTGGCCTACAGCAAATGGCCGCCGAGATTGGCGAAACCGACGAAGACGAACGCTGCATGCACTTCTTGCACCAGCTCGATCCGGCGTGGCCGCCGGCCGACCGGTAGGCCTCGTCGCCTAAGAGACTTTCACCAGGCGCAAGACGTTGGCCGACTGGCTCGTCGCGTTCGCACCTGCGAGCACCGCCACAGTTTCTCCGGCCGACACATGGCCGAGGGCTTTCGCAACCGCGACCGCCTCGACGGCCATCTCTTCGTTACTGTTGGCCTGACCCGAGAGCGACACCGGCACGGTGCCCCACGACAACGCCAGCTGCTTGACGGTGCGCGGGTCGGCGGAGAATCCCAGAATGTTGGCTTCGGGGCGGAACCTGGCCATCGAACGAACGGTGAAACCCGTACCACTCACGGCGACGATGGTCTGCACGCCCAACTCGCTGGCGGCCCGCCACGCAGCCATGGTCATAGCGTCGGTGATCGCCGAGCTCGACCCGGCGCCGGCCGCGGTCATCCGCAGGTCGGCGATGCGGTGTGCCCAACCTTCGTGGTCGAATTCTTCGTCGGCTCGTCGGGCGATTCGGCCCATGGTGCGCACCACGTTGATCGGGTCGGCGCCTACGGCGGTTTCCCCCGACAGCATCACGACCGACGATCCATCCCATACCGCGTTGGCGACATCGGAGGCTTCGGCTCGCGTCGGTGCCGGCGCATCGATCATCGACTCGAGCATCTGGGTGGCGGTGATCGCCGGACGCCCCAACGCAATGCACTTGGAGATGATCTCTTTTTGCAGGATGGGAAGTTCTTCGAGGGAGAGCTCGTTGCCCAAATCGCCGCGGGCGACCATCACCGCGCCTGACGCTTCGATGATGCCTTCAAGGTTCTCGACCGCGGCGCGGGTTTCGATCTTGGCGACGATGAGCGGACCACGAGGATGCGGCTCGGTACCGACTCGACGAATCTCATGGGCCGAACGCACGAACGACAACGCCACCATGTCGACCCCAACCTCAACAAAGGCGTCGAGGATTTCGAGGTCTTCGGGGGTCGGGGTGTTGATACGCAACCGGTCCGACGGCACGTGCATACCCGGACGGCCCGACACCTTGCCGCCATGCACGATCGTGGCGAGCAACTTGTCGGGGTTCTTCTCGGTGATTTCCAAGATGGCCCGGCCATCGCCCATGTTCAGGCGGTCGCCAACCTGAACGTCGGCGACCAAAGTGTCATAGTTGACCTCGATGACATCGGCGGTCGAGGTATCGTTGCCGACCCGCAGTTCGACAACCGACCCGGACTGGAGTCGAACCGACTCGTCGCCGAAGGTCGCACAGCGAACCTTCGGACCAGGAAGGTCGACCAGAATACCGACATGACGTCCGCATTCTTCGCTCAGTCGGCGAATGTTGTGGAAGCGCTCGAGGCCCTCTTCGATCGAGCCGTGCGACATGTTGATGCGGGCGACATCCATGCCGGCATCGATCATGCCTTTTAGGGTGGCGTCGTCGTCGCAGGCTGGGCCGATGGTCGCAATTATCTTGGTGCGTCGTTTCACCCGGTTCAGGCTAGCGGGCAACGTGGCCTTCGATGCTGGATTACTCGGACTCTTCCTCGAGTCGGGCGAGCAACTTGTCGCGAACCGACGTGCCGGGTTCGCGGGCCTTGTCGCCACTCGCCCGCCAACCCAGGCGCGACGAGTACAGAAGCGGCGGTTCTTTCAGGCGTCCCTCTTGCACCGCCACAACCTCGGCAAAGAACAAATCGTGGTCGTACCGCTCGAGACGGTCGGTAATGCGACAGTCGAGCCAGGCAATACAGTTTTTGACTCGAGGCAACCCGTCGACTTCGTCGAGGTAGTCGGCGCCGATGTATTTGAACTTGTGGCCGGGGTACGAAAAGTACTGGCCTTGCTCGACCTGATCGGCGGCAAGAATCGACACCGAAAAGCGACCCGACTCGACCATGAGCGGATACGTATCGTGCTTCGGCGATACCGACGCCATCACGATGGGCTCCTCAAAGGAAACCTGCATCACCCAATGCGAGCAGTACGCCCGGCTGACACCGTCGTGCGAAGCACCGACCACCTGCACGGCGTGCATCATCTGGCCAAGGCTGCGCTTGAGGTCGCGATCGATCATGTTGATTGCTCCTTAGGCAGAGGGCTGAACGCTACCGGGCCGGATGTAGGCGGTACGGGTGCGGGTAAAGAAGTCGACCGCGGTGTCGCCCTGCTCGCGAGCAGCGTGACCCGACGAGGCCTTTTCGCCCCCGAACGGGGCGTAGATCTCCGAACCGGTGGTCGGAGCATTGATCTTGAGGATGCCAGCCTGCAAGGTGTCGAGGGCCCGGGCGATCCGCCAGTGATCGTTGGTGTACACCGCGGCCGACAACCCGAATGCGGTGTCGTTGGCGAGGGCAAAGGCTTCGTCGTCGGTGTCGACCTGCATCACCGTCGAGATCGGGCCGAATACTTCTTCGGTGGCGATGGTGAGGTCGCGGTTGCCGGTGAGCAGGGTCGGGGTGAAGAACGAACCATCGCTGTCGGGCATCTGGCTGGTGGTGGCCACCACCTCGGCGCCTTCTGCGATCGCCGCATCGAGGGCCTGGGCAACCTGCGCGTGGGCTTCGGGCGAAATGAGCGGGCCGATCGCCGACTCGGGGTCCTGGCCGTCGCCGACCTTGAGTTCGCGGACCCCCGCCGCCATCCGCTCGACCACCTGGTCGTAGATGCCGGGAGTGCAGATGACCCGGCGGGTCGCCGTGCACTTTTGCCCGGTGGCGCCCATCGCGCCCGATACGAGCTGGGGAATAGCGAGGTCGAGGTCGGCGTCGTCGAACACCAACGCCGGGTTGTGACCGCCAAGTTCGAGCTGCACCCGGCCATTGCGGGAGGTAACCGCGTCGCGGATCGACTGCCCTACCGGCACCGATCCGGTGAAGGTCACGCCGTCGACCCGGTGATCGTTCACCAGCGCGGCGCCCGCTACACCGTCGCCGAGCAGCAGATTGAGCACGCCGTCGGGCAGGCCGACGCTTTGCATGATCTTGGCCAACTCGACCGACAACACCGGCGTGTCCTCGGCCGGCTTCCAGACCACCGTGTTGCCAGCGGCAAGTGCAGGAGCGATCTTCCACGCCGGGATCAGCACGGGAAAGTTCCACGGCGTAATCACACCCACCACGCCGAGGGGTCCTCGCACGGTACGAATCGTTTCGCCGGGCGCCCGCGACGGGTACACCTTTTCGGTGGAGGTCTTGGCGAGCGCGGCCTGGAAACGGAAGGTCTCGGCCGCGATCTGCACTTCGCCACGAGATTCGGCAAGGGTCTTTCCCTCTTCTTGGGTGCACAGCAAGGTGAGCGCATCGAGGTTGCGATCGATCTCGGCTCCGATGGCCTCGAGCAACTCGGCCCGCACGGTGAAGGGGGTGGCGGCCCATCCGCTCAGGGCGTCGGCGGCTGCGCTCACGGCGTCGCTGGCGGTTGAGGAATCGCCGTTTGCGAACTGACCGACCGGTTCGGCGGGACGGGCCGGATTCGAGCTGGTGTCGGTGACCCCTGCACTGCTCCACGATCCGTTGATCAGGTGGCCGGCTACGTCGGTGTTTCCGCTCGTCATATCAGTTTCTCCTCGGCATTTCGCCCGTTGGCACGACGGTGTGCGAGGCGCAATCTAGTCGTAACTGCGGCGTTCGGTTGGTTTCGCGCCTAGTTGAGTTGCGCCCGCAACTTCTCCGCCCGCGCCCTGGCCTCTTCGGCGTGGGTCGGACTCTTGTCCGCCAGACGCTCCAGTTCCGACGCGGCTTCGTCGAACCGCGCCGCCTCGACCAGCATCGATGCCAACTTCGACGATGCATCGGGCGCGGCGTTAGGCACTCGGGTCATCAAGCGCAACACCCACACGAGTCGAGTGCGGTCGCCGTCGCGCTCAGAAAGCGCACGGAGGTTGTTCAGACACCGGTAGACCAGCGCCCCTTTGGTGATGGGATCGAGATACGAATCGTCCCACGTCGCCGCCCGGCCATGCATCGAAACGAAGAGGCGCCGACATTGCTCGCCATCGATCACCGCTCCCCCATGAAATGGGTCGATGAACACATCGTTGAGCACTCGGTCGCGCACGAGAAAATGCCCCGGCATCCCCACCGGTGCCAACGGCACACCAAGTCGTCGCCCGACCTCAATCGCCAGCGTGGCAAGGGTGATCGGTATCCCGAGACGCCGGTCCAACACCTGGTCAAGCATCGAATTATCGGAGTCGTAATAGTTGCCCTGATTGCCCTCAAAGCCTTCGTACCCAAAGAGGTGGCGGGCCACCGCATCAAGGGTCGGGGCCGAACAACCGTTGGCGAGTTCGTCGATAACCCGTAGCTCCCCCACCACATCAAGATCGGGCCTTTCGTGGGCGGCGATGAGCAGCAGTGCCCGGTCGAGTTCAATCTCGGCATCAGGCTGGTTGAGCAACGTTTCGAATTCCGCTGTTGCGGTCGAGTTCGGGTTATCGAAAGAAGTCATTTACCTTGATGGGGGTGGGTCCGCTAACGCCAAGCTAGCGGCCCTATGTGAAATTCATCCGGTAGATCACGTTCGTTCGCCGATCGCGAATCCCGCGGTACTTGTTCACTCGCATCACCTACGGCACCTACTCGGCTAACCACCGAGTCGAGGAATTTTTCATGCCCCAAAAGCCAAACGCCGGGTCGCCCCAAGACCGTCTCGGCGCCGCCGACTATCCCTACCTTGACCACGATGGACCGATCGCGTTCGCCCATCGCGGTGGCGCGAGCGCGGCACCCGAAAACACGATGCCGGCGTTCCAACGGGCGGTCGACCTTGGCTACCGGTACCTCGAGACCGACGTCCACGCCACCGCCGACGACATTCTCGTCGCATTCCACGACGACAAGCTCGACCGGGTAACCGACCGCGCTGGGGCCATTCGCGACCTACCATGGAGCGAAGTATCCAAAGCCCGGGTCGACGGACGCGAACCCATCCCGCTGCTCGCCGATCTCTTCACCGCATTCCCCGAGGCCCGAATCAACATCGACGCCAAGGCCGACTCGTCGGTCGAACCGTTGGTGAAAGCCATCATGGACCACAAGGCGCTCGACCGGGTGTGCGTTGGCTCGTTCTCCGACAGTCGACTGTCGACCATGCGCGACCGGCTCGGACCGCAACTGTGCACCTCGTTTGGACCCGCCGGGATCTTGGGGCTCACCACCGCCGCCCGAGGCCTCCCGAGCCGCATTCCGCCTGGCGCCTGTGCGCAGGTTCCGCCCGACTTCAACGGGGTCGACGTGGTTACCGAGGACTTTGTCGACCATTGCCACAGCCTTGGGCTAGCCGTACACGTGTGGACCATCGACGAACCCGACGACATGAACCAGCTCCTCGATCTCGAGGTCGACGGCATCATGACCGACGAGCCCCAAGTGCTGAAGACGGTTTTTCAAGCTCGCGGCATCTGGTAAGCACCGCACAAAGGCGAAATGAGGATGGGTCGTTCGACCTAGTTTTCCTTCGCCTTTCGCTTGTTCTGCCCGGTGACACGCCGATAGGTACAGGTGTTACTTCCTGGGCGATCGCGCATTTTGCGTGCCCTTCTTTGTCTCGTCTGCGTTACAACGCTGTTCGCAGCGACGCTCACCGCGCCCGTAAGCGCCCAAACGGGCGACGAAACCAGCACCAGCGACGGCGAAACGAACGGTACCGACCTCGAAAACATCGGCGCCCTGGTCAAGGACCCGAACCTCAGCGAAGGGGTCGACGCGGTGGTCGCCACCAGCCCGGAATACGACCAAGCACTCGCCGACTTTGAACGCACGATCGAACTCATCGCCGAAGCCGAAGAGAACCTCGAGGCGGCAAAGCAGACGCTCGTTTCGATGGTCGCCACCCGCGACGAGATCCGAACCGACCTCGCGGTGCGGCGACGCGAGCGCCGAGTGCTTATTCGAGAACTCGACAAGATCGAGAACCACCTTCGCGAACTTGCCGTCTCCCAGTACGTCGGTTCGGGCGCTACTGAAGCAACCAACGCCATCGCCGGTCTCGACCCCGAACAACTCGCCTTGTCGGACCGGTCGTCGCATCTGATCGAAGAAGCCAGCGAGGTCAAGGTCGAGAACCGAGCCGTACTCGAAGCGACCCTCGAATCGCTCGACGCCGACCAACAGATCGATGCCGACCGACTCGCAAAGTTGGCCGAGAGCGTCATGCTCACCCAGAACGACATCGAGGACTGGTCGGCCGCGCTACTCGACAGCGAGACCCGGGTACCCGAACTTGCCGCCGAGGTCCGAGACCACCGCCTCTTGGCCATCGTGGTCGACCTCGAACTACCGGTCGTGGTTCTCGACGCCTACAACAACGCAGCAATCCGTAGCGAAACCCTGCATCCGGGTTGCGGCGTCGAATGGTGGATGCTAGCCGGTATCGGACGGGTGGAATCGGGTCACGGAACCTTTAAGGGGAGCGAGGTCACGGCGTCGGGCCGCACCACCAACCCCATCATCGGCATTCCGCTCAACGGCGACTCCGAAACCGCAGTGATCACCGATACCGACGGCGGAACCCTCGACGGCGACCCGATCTTTGACCGGGCGGTCGGGCCAATGCAGTTCATTCCGTCGACGTGGGCCGGCAACGGACTCGACGGCAACGACGACGGATTCGTCGACCCCCACAACCTGTACGACGCTGCCTACGCTGCCGCCCATTACCTGTGCCGGACCGCAGGATCGGTAACCACGATCGAAGGACTACGGCGGGGCTACTTCGCCTACAACCACCACGACAGCTACGTGAACCTGGTGCTCGACTATGCGTTGGGCTACCGGGACTTCGAGTTCTAGAGCCGAAATTCTGAAGCATCCACCAGTTGTGATCTAGCGGCCAGTAATATTCCCGCTCTTTGTGGGTAAACCTGTGAACATCGCGGGTCGATCTGGGGATTTCTTCACAAGCCTGTGGAGCACTCTGGGGAAATCGGTTTTTACCTTGACTATCGGTCGGACGAGTGACAGTTTCGATCTTGTCGAGAGACGCAAGCGATCCGAAACCGGAACGACTGCGAATCGGGCAGCAAAGAACGAAAGCGGATCTTTCGCTTGGGGAGGGCTTCGGCTCAATCTGAGTGGCTGGTCTGCCAGAAGTCGGAGCCGCCGGAGCCGTAGCCACCTGGTTGAGGTGAGCGAGCCGATCGAAACACTCGAACCAAGACAAGCTAAACTCACCGGATGAACGGACGAGGTCAAGCGCAAAGGAACGGGGCTCTTCGGAGCACTGAACTCGAGCAATCGATCAAGACCCGGAAGCCACCGAGGGCGGCGAGTTGACCAGCTTGCACGTTGGGGTTGTCGAGAGCACTGCAGAACTTCACTGACGGGTGAGGGGCTCATAGGGCTCAGAGATAACGCCGAGTTTGCAGTAGATTACGACAGGGCGAACGCCCAACTTCGACGGAGGTTGAGCCGACTACCTGGAGTGCCTGCCGCATAGCTGTTGCCACATGAAGAGACACAGATGGATCGCCGTCGGGCGGACCGGAGCGTCACTTCGAAGCGATTGGGGTCGCCCGATCACTGGACAACTCAGATCTGACCTGACGGAGTACGTGCCGAAAGGGCCAGAGGATCAAGAGGTCGGCTGCTTGCAGCTAACTTCCTCGAAATTCCGGGTCGTGCCGGAGGATCGAATGTTAAGGAACGTCCGAGACCCGAGGAGTTGAGCGGCGCAAGCTGCGAGGCTACTCGGGTCTCCTCTATTTTTCGCCCGACACCGTCTGCTAGAACACATCGATGGACGCCAACGATTTCGCCGACCGGCCCGGGACTGCTCTTGTCACTGGAGGGACCGGAGGTATCGGCGCAGCAATCTGCAAAATGCTGCATGCCCGCGGGGCAAAGGTCGCCTTTACCTACCGGTCGAATCATGAACGGGCGGCCGAGCTCCAGGCCGAGCTCGCACCTACCACCTACGGGCACTCGCTCGACCTCAACGACTCCGAATCGGTCGCCGGATTTGTCGAAGGAGTGGTCGAACGGGTCGGCCCGATCCACACCCTGGTGCACGCCGCCGGACCAGAGGTGCGCCAAACCCACCTCAGTAAGGTCAGCCCCGACCAATACCGAGAGGCGCTCGAGAACGAAGCTGCCGCCTTCTTTACCATCGCCCACCACGCACTCCCCCACCTGCGCGAGGCCAACGGCTCGCTCGTAGCCGTGACCACCGCAGCCACCCGCCGCTACCCGGTGCGAGACGGCCTGTCGTCGGGCACCAAAGCAGCGATCGAGGCAACCGTGAAAGGCCTCGCCGCCGAGGAAGGGCGCTTCGGGGTCCGAGCCAACTGTGTAGGGCCCGGCATGCTCACCGATGGCATGGCCGAACGCCTCATTGCCTCGGGCGAACTCGACGATGCAGCGCTCGACGTCACCCGAGCCAACATCCCGTTGCGCCGCTTCGGCCGCGCAACCGACATCGCCGAAGCGGTGTGCTTCCTCGCCTCGGACCGAGCAAACTTCATCACCGGCCAATGCCTAGACGTAGACGGCGGCTACACGGTCTAGCTTGTTCCGCCCACGGCTCCACGCCTTCGGCATCGGGCTCCACCGCCATCTCACCCTTGCTCCGACCCCTTCCGCACATTTTTCGCGTGGAACCCGCTCAGAGCGGGTCAAACGCGATCAGAATCCCGTACCTAGTCTTTGAGTGCCACGGCGTTGGGAGTGACGTTCATCTTTGGTTCGTAGGCGGCAGCGGTTACCTCGCGGGCCTCGCCGGCGTAGGTCGCCCGAAGCTCAGCCATGCAGCTCACACACGGGCCGTAGTACTCCTCGGTGACCGCCGTCGAGCACCGAGGGCAGTCAAAGGAATGCGGCTGGTTCGGCGCGCTCAAGAGTGAGTCGCTGGCGGTCTGTTCCATCTGGCCTTCCATGGCATTGAACCTAGCCGCAGGAGCGCCCCCAAACCGTCACTTGTGTGCCTGAGCCAGGGTTTTTGGCTTTCCCACAGGATTCTGGGGGTTATCCACAGAACGTTCGACGATTTCCCCGAAATCTTTTCGATTTCCCGAACGTCTTCCTCTTCCTTCCCACAGGGCACTTGGTCAACAATGAACTCACACCGCCCACCGGCAACAGCAACAGCAACAGCAACAACCCCACAAACAACACACCCCACTACACCCACAAGCAACACACCCACAAACAAGTGAGACAGGAGCCAACCATGGCGAACTACCAAATCACCCTCCGAGACGGCGTCCGGGAGAACATCACCGAAGCCGATGCCTATTGCCAAGAAGGAACGATGACCACCTTCTTCAAGACCAGCACCGACCGTCGAGTCATCGACAGTTGGTCGACTCGGCTCGCCAGCTTTCGCACCACCGAGGTCATGACCATCAAGCGTTGTCTCTAGATCCCAAGATCTGATCGCGTTTGACCCGCTTCAGGCGGGTCAAACGCGACAATTTCGGGATCAGCAGGAGCGAATCTTCTTGCCTCGGTAGCAGGAGTCATCGCCGGGGCCGGGGCGGTAGCGGTCTTTGCCTGGCCCGCCCTTCAACCGGTCGTCACCGTCGCCGCCCCGCAGCACGTCACGGCCCGGACCGCCCTTGAGAACGTCGTTCCCCTCTTCGCCGACAACCACGTCATCGCCGCCGCCGCCGAGAACAGTGTCGTTTCCGGCCTCACCGTTGAGGGTCTCCGATGCATCGCTACCGATGATGGTGTCGTCGCCTTCGCCACCGATGCTCCACGGGAAACTGTTCTCGATATTGAAGAGACCACTCAGGTGATCATTGCCTTCCCGACCAAACTGATGGTTTCCACCGACAATCGTGTCGTTGCCCGGCCCGCCATCGAGATCCCAGTGCCCGCCAAGCTTTTCCAGCTCGGAAGCCTCTTCATCGGTGAGCTCGACGGTCAGCAGGTCGTCGCCATCACCGCCGTTCAGCCAGTCTGGCAAGGAGAACCAGCACTCATCGATCGTTTCGATGACCCAGGTCATCGTGTCGTCGCCTTCGCCGCCGGTCATCTGCCCCATACCGGACATCGTGTCGTTCCCCTCCTCACCGTGGAGGTGCTTCTCCGAATATGCCGGACGCTCCTGGCCCTCACAAGTGACGTCGGTGGTGATGATGTCGTCACCTGCTCCGCCGCCAACCCACCCCTTCCCGGGGCCATCGTTGATGAGGTCGTCTCCATCGCCGCCACAGATGATGTCGTATCCGCCGAGTCCGTTGATTACGTCGTCGTCTGGCGTGCCCAAGATGACGTCGTCACCTTCGGTGGGCAGTTCGCCGGCCGCGAGGTCGACGGTCACGCCTATCCGTTTGCAATTCGGCGCTGCATGTTGACTCCTTTGCGCCTCCGCCGGAGCGCCGGGCAGCACCAGCACCGCGGCCAGCATGGCCACAAAAACGCCTAAAGTGAGCGCCGACTTCGGTTGAGACAGCAGGGGGGACATAAAAACTCTCGTTCTGTAGCGGTTGATAACGGGGAAGTGGGTACGCCCTCATGTATGCGGCTGCTGTGACAATCAACCAAGCCGGTCGGACTCGACCCGTCACGCCAGCAAGGGCGAGATGAAGACGGCGTCCTATGCCGTAGGAGCGGAGCCGAAGTCGCGGAGCGCAGGCGGAACCGAGCAACACAGCACCAACAAATTACACATCGCAATGCATACTCTGCGCTGGCGTCGTTACTAAGCTGCGCCAATGCCTGATCCAGCGACTTCACCGCACGGCGACGTTCAACCAGTGATCATCGGTGCAGGGCCGGCGGGCCTTACGGCGGCTTACCAACTGACCAAGGCCGGCGTCACCAGCACGGTGCTTGAAGCCGACTCGGTAGTGGGCGGAATTAGCCGCACGGCCGAGCGCAACGGCTGGCGATTCGACATTGGTGGTCACCGCTTCTTCACCAAGGTGAAAGTGGTCGAAGAGCTATGGCATGAAATCCTCGAAGACGACGAATTTCTACTGCGGCCGCGCATGAGCCGCATCTTCTACCAAGGCGACTTTTACGACTACCCCCTCAAGGCGATGAACGCCTTGCGCAACCTCGGCCCGGTCGAGGCCGTGCGCTGTGTACTCAGCTACGCGTGGGTCAGGGTTCGCCCGCCCGCCGACACGTCGAACTTTGAAGGCTGGACGGCTTCGAGGTTTGGTTGGCGGTTGTACGGCAAGTTCTTCAAGACCTACACCGAGAAGGTCTGGGGGGTTCCCGCCGACAGCATTGAGGCCGACTGGGCCGCCCAGCGCATCAAGAATCTGTCGCTGTTTAGCGCCATCGTGAACTCGCTGACCCCGAGCCGGAACCAAAAAGAGATCACCTCGCTCATCGAAGAGTTCGAGTACCCAAAGTTTGGTCCGGGAATGATGTGGGAGCGGTGCCACGAACTGGTCGAGGAGGCTGGCAGCACCGTCGAACTCGAATCGCCGGTCGTGTCGATCAACCACGACGGCGGGGTTGCGACCTCGGTCGTCTCCAGCCACGACGGCACCGAAACGACCCACGACTGCACCCACGTGCTGTCATCGATGCCGTTGCCGCTACTGGTCAAAGCAATGAACCCGGCACCACCCGCCGAGGTGGTTGCTGCCGCCGATGGTCTGAAGTTTCGCGACTTCCTCACCGTCGCCCTGGTGGTGCCCGAAGAAGACGGTTTCCCCGATAACTGGATCTACATCCATTCACCCGAGGTCGAGGTCGGACGGGTACAGAACTTTGGCCAGTGGTCGGAGCATCTGGTCAAAGACGGCCGCACGTGTCTGGGGCTCGAGTACTTCGTGACCGAAGGCGACAACCTTTGGACCATGGACGACGACGACCTCATCGAGCTCGGCAAGGCTGAACTCGCCAAGCTGAACCTTCTCGACCCATCGCGAGTAACCGAGGGGTACGTGGTGCGGATGCCCAAGGCGTACCCGATGTACGACTCGACCTACGTCGATCACGTCGAGACCCTTAAGGGTTGGTTGGCCGAGCACGCCAGCAACGTGATGCCCGTTGGCCGCAATGGCATGCACAAGTACAACAACCAAGATCACTCGATGTACACCGCCATGTTGTCGGTCGAGAACATCCTCGGCGCCGATCACGACGTGTGGTCGGTAAATGTCGAGGAGGAGTACCACGAGACGGTGACCTCGACGCCCTCTGGTTCGAGCGACAGGAACGAAACCCCGACCGGAACAACCCCGGTTATTTCGCTCACCGATCAGGGTCCCCGCACCGACGGCATCGCCGAGGCCTCCGCCCGGGTGATCTGAGCACCATGACCGCTGTCGACTCTGCGGCTGCGGCGACCGCTCGACCCACCCGCCCGTACTTCGATCGCATCAACGGACTGCGGGCGCTCGCCGCCCTTGCGGTGTTCTTTCACCACATTGGGTTCCAGACCGGCGCCACCTTCAACACCCGTATAGGCAATTTCCTTGGGCGGCTCGACGTCGGTGTGCCAATCTTCTTTGCCATCTCGGGATTTTTGTTGTTCCGGCCCCATGTTGTTGCGCTGTTCGACGAGACCGAGTTCGGTGATCTCAAGACGCTTTACCGCAAGCGGTTCTTCCGCATCTACCCGGCGTACTGGGTGGTGTTGGGCAGCATTGCGCTCACCGTCGGCCTTCGGGCCAAAGCCCAAGACACGGTGCTTCATGTGCTGTTGCTGCAGATCTACAAGGGCGAAGCATTTCTCGATGGGATGAGCCAGTCGTGGAGCTTGGCGGTTGAGGTTTCGTTCTACCTTCTGCTGCCGCTGTTCGCCCGATTTCTCCGGAGGGCAACCGAGTTCCAGCACGTGTCCGAACGGGCGATCGCCATCGGCGGTTACCTGGCGTTACTGATTGCCGGCAGCGTGGTGTGGCGGGTGTTCGTCTACGGGGTTGGGCTCGACGACCGGGCCGTTTTCTGGCTGCCGGGCACCATCGATTACTTCGCGATCGGCATGGGCTTAGCCACCGTCTCGGCGTGGGCCGAGCGCAGCGACGTTGGTCGCCAGATCGCTGACGCTTTGGGCCGCAACGATCTGGTGTGGTGGCTGTCTGGACTCGCCATTCTGGTGTTTGTTTCGTACCAACTCGAGCTCGAACTCGGACTCGACCGGGCAGCGTGGCACAAAGAGCTCTTCCGCCAAGCGGGTTATGGGGCGGTCACGCTGTGCGCACTGGTGCCGGCAACCTTCGGCGACTCATCGGGTGTCGTGCGACGGCTCCTCGCGTGGAAACCACTGGCGTGGCTCGGCACCATCTCGTACAGCTTCTATCTCTGGCACCTGGTGGTGATCGAGAAGTGGATCGAATGGCGCGACCACGCAACGTCGCTCGGCTTCCTCGACTGGGCCACCGAAACCTTGTTGGGTGCCACGATGGCCGAGATCACCATCGGTAGCTTCATCGTCACCACGATCCTCGCCGCCGTTACCTACCGACTCGTCGAGAAACCAACCCAGCAGTGGTCACGTTCGAAGGCCTCATCGTGACCGATACGCTGATCGCCCGCGAAGCCGCAACCCCCGCTCCCACCGATCGGCGCGACCCCAACCGTCAGTGGTGGCGGCTCATCGGCCTCATCACGCTGCTCGGTCTCGCCGTGCGGGTTTGGTACATCCTTCAGTTCCGCCAAGATCCTTTCGTCAACCAACTGCCGAGTGGCCAACTGTACGAAACCACGGTGTGGGGCGATGGCCTGGTCTTTCACCAGCAAGCCAACATGCTCGCCGACGGTGAAGGCCTCATCTCGCCGCTGCCGTTCGAGTTGCAAGGCATCCGCCAAGAGTCGGCCGACCATCCGCCCGTCTACACGATTTTCCTCACCTTCTTCTCGATGCTCGGCGTGCGAAGCGAACTCGGCCACATGCTGGTCTCGGCGCCGCTCGGAGCGATGACCGCCGTGGTGTTTGGGCTCCTAGGCCGCCGGGTCGGCGGACCGACCGTCGGACTGATCGCTGCGCTCTTCGGTGCGCTCGACCCCAACATCTGGCCGTACCCGGGCTTCGTGCTGAGCGAGACGGTAACGATCCCGCTCGCCGGACTCGTGGCGCTGTTCTCGTACCGACTCTGGGACAACCCGTCGAAGCGAGAAGCCGCCGGCCTGGGGGTGATGTTGGGCCTAGCCATCCTCGCTCGAGCCGAGTTAGCGATCGTGGCGGTGGTGGGTGTTGTCCCGTTGGTGATGCTGCTGCGCCACATCGACTTCCGCCGAAAGGTCGCCCTTTTAACCCTCACCGCCCTCGTGTCGGGGGCCATCGTTGCCCCGTGGGTCGGGTACAACCTGAGCCGCTTTGACGAGCCCGTGTACCTGTCGATCGGCCTCGACTACTCGCTCGTGCAAGGCAACTGCGACGAGAGCTACTCCGACGACCTGCTCGGCTACTACTGGCTGAAGTGCCAAAGCCAAGCCCTTGAAGGAACCGGCCTCGACGTCGCCGACCAGGCCGTTGGCTCGTTGCGGTTGCGCGAGGTGGCGTTCAACTACATCGCCGACCATCCCAAACGGGCCACCCAAGCGGTGTTTGCCCGGGTCGGGCGCATCACTGGTGTGTTCCACCCCATGCAGCAGGCGCGACTCAACGCATTGATCGCCGGTCGCGAAAATTGGGTCGCCAACGCCGCCGTGCTCACGTACTACCCGATGGCCTTGCTGTCGCTGCTCGGCGCCAGCATTCTTCGCCGTCGAGGGGTCCCGATCGTGCCGCTTGTCGGGTTGGTCGTGACCTCGATCATTGCGGTGGCCATGACCTTGGCCGTGCTGCGGTACCGGGCGTCGGCCCAGCCGGCCCTCGCGGTGCTCGCAGCCGTCGCGCTCGAGCGATTGTGGCGCATAGTCGACCAGGCGCGGGCCGAAGCCTCAGCGGCTCGCGCTGGCGGTTAGGTTGTGGCTATGTCGAGTGCGCCGCGGACGATCATCGTCATCCCCGCCTTTAACGAGGAAGAAGCCCTTCCCGATGTTCTCGCGCACCTGGCCACCGTGGTTCCTGACTACGACATCGTGGTGGTCGACGACGGATCCTCGGACTCGACCTATTCGGTTGCCCATGCATCGGGCGCCAACGCCCTGAAGTTGCCGTTTAACCTCGGCATCGGTGGTGCGCTGCGGGCCGGGTTTCGGTTCGCCTCCGAGAACGGGTACGACCGAGCGGTCCAGTTCGACGCCGACGGCCAGCACGAGGCCACCGAGATCGCCCGACTGCTCGCCGAAATCGACAACGGCGCCGACTTGGTAATCGGCAGCCGCTTTGCCGGCGTCGGCGACTACGAAGCCGGCCGCACGCGCACCGCCGGAATGGGAATCTTACGGGTGCTGGTGCGCATGCTCAGCGGTCGCCGTTTCAGCGATACCTCGTCGGGCTTCCGAGCCATCAGCGCCGACCTGTTGGCCCACTTCGCCACCGACTACCCGCTCGAATACATGGACTCGACCGAAACGCTCATCACGGCCTGTCGCCTCGGCTACGACGTTCGTGAAGTGCCGGTCACGATGCACCAGCGGGCCGGCGGCGAGCCGTCAAACCGCAACTTCAAACTGTTCTACAACTACGCCCGGCTACTCGTCGTGCTCGCAACCAGCGCCCGACGACGCCCGAACAGCATGGTGGTGAAACCGTCATGAGTACCGGCGCACACCTCCTGCTGATCGCGGTCACCGGAGGCACGATCTACGCCATCTTGCGGCTCGTACGTCGCCAGGTTCTTCGGGCCAAGTACTCGCTGTTGTGGGTCACGGTTGGGTTCAGCTTGCTGGTGGTGGCTGCCTGGCCGGCGCTGCTCGACCTCATCGCCGATTCGCTGGGCGTCAGCTACCAACCGGCGCTGTTCTTGATGCTGGCGGTCGCCTTCTTGTTGATCATCGTGGTGCACTTCTCGTTCGAGCTTTCGCGGCTCGAAAGTCGGGTCCGCACGTTGGCGGAAGAAACCGCCTTGCTCCGCCACGAAGCCGAGCTTGCCCTGGGCGACCATGCAGGCGAGACCACCGACGCCGATTAATGCTCACCCCGCGCCGCAAGACCACTGCCCCATCGGTGCAGCTCGACTCGACCGAGATCACCAAACTCGGCGATCTTGCTGCCTCGGCCGGGATCCAACGGATTCATATGCTGGCGTGGCGCGACCTCGCCGATGTCGAGGCGGGCGGTTCGGAGATTCACGCCGCGATGGTGGCCAAACTTTGGGCCCAAGCCGGCCTCGACGTCACGATGCGCACCAGTTGGGCGCAAGGCTCCCCCACCGAAGCCACCCGCGACGGCTACAAGGTGGTCCGCCGAGCCGGGCGCTACATGGTGTTCCCTCGGGCGGTGCTGTCCGAACTTGCTGGTCGACTCGGCCCCAAAGACGCGGTGGTCGAGATCTGGAATGGTGTGCCGTTTCTATCGCCGGTCTGGGCCCGCCAACCCCGCATGGTCTTTCTGCATCACCACCACGACAAGATGTGGCCGCTCGTACTCGGACCCAAGCTCGCTCAAGTCGGCGTAACCCTCGAAACCAAGATCGCCCCGCCCTTCTACCGCAACACGCCGATCGTCACCCTCTCGAACTCGTCGCGCGACGAACTCGTCGAACACCTCGGATTCAGCCAACAACAGATGCACGTCGTGCCACCCGGGGTCGACCCGCGGTTCTCGCCCGGCGAGAAAAGCCCCACACCGCTCATCGTGGCGGTCGGCCGGTTGATGACCTCGAAGCGCTTCGACATGTTGATTCATCTGGTCGATCGGGTCCGGATGACCATTCCCGATGTCGAGTTGGCCATCGTGGGCGAAGGCTACGAACAGGACAACCTCGACGCCTTGGTCCGCAACCTCGACGCCGAGTCGTGGGTGCACATGATGGGCAGCGTGTCCGACGACGAGTTGGTCGACCTGTACCGTCGGGCCTGGGTCGTCGCCAGCGCGTCGATCTCTGAAGGCTGGGGCATGACCCTGACCGAAGCCGCAGCCTGTGGCACCCCGTCGGTCGCCACCAGCATCGCGGGCCACCGCGACGCCGTCGACGATGGCGTCTCTGGCCTTTTGTCGACCAACGACGAAGAGTTCGTGGCGCACCTCGTGTCGATCTTGGGCGACGCAGACACTCGCCAAACCTTGAGCGACGGAGCGATCGGCCACGCCGGCCGATTCACGTGGGCCAACACCGCCCGCCAAGCGCTCGAGGTGCTCGTCGCCGATGCCCACACCAAGCAACAACGGTCCGGCGGCCTAGGCGCAAACCTGAGCAGGATCTCGGGCCTCGGACGCCGCTAAGCCCCTATGCCGCTCTGGTCGCGCCTCGATCGACACACCTCATCGCCCCGGCTCGACATTGCGGTGCTGGCGGTCCTGTCGTACATCCCGCTGTTGCTCACCGCTCCCGGTGTCGTGGGCGCCGATACCAAGCCGTACCTGTACCTCGACCCGGCCAAGCTGCTTTCTGGCGCGCCCTACATGTGGCTAGAGAACGTGGGCATGGGAACCGTGCCCCACCAGAACATTGGCTACCTGTGGCCCATGGGCCCGTTCTTCTGGGTGTTCGACACGCTCGGTTTCCCCGACTGGGTAGCCCAGCGCCTCTGGCTCGCCACCATCATGTTCGCTGCCGGTCTGGGCGTGCGCTACATGCTTCGAGCGATCGGTTGGGCAAACGGGGGCATCCTCATCGCATCGATGGCGTACATGCTCAGCCCGTATCCGCTGTCGTACGTCGCCCGGATCTCGGTGCTGTTGCTGCCGTGGGCCGGTCTGCCATGGCTTGTTGGTCTGGCCGCCAAGGCGTTGCGTCACGGGGGGTGGCGCTACCCGGCCGGGTTCGCGCTGGCCACCATGACGATCGGCGGCACCAACGCCACGTCGCTGTTGCTTATCGGGTTGGGGCCGGTCGCTTGGCTTATCCACCATTGGCTGACCGACGACGACATCACGATCGGACGACTCGTGGCAACGGTGGTCCGCATCGGGGTTCCGACCGCGGCCACGGCCCTGTGGTGGGTGATCGGGCTTCAGGTCCAGGGTTCGTTTGGCCCGTCGGTGCTTCGTTACACCGAAACGTATCGAGCGGTCGCCGACTCCTCGACCGCCACCGAAGCGTTCCGCGGGCTCGGCTACTGGTTTTTCTACGGCAACGATGCCCTCGGCGCCTGGATCGAACCCAGCGACGACTACACCGCCCGCGTCCTGCTCATGATTCTGAGCTTCGGATTGCCGATCCTGGCGCTGGCCGCCGCGGCGATCACCCGGTGGCGCCACCGCAGTTTCTTTCTGGTGCTCATCGTGCTCGGCGGTTTCATCACCGTCGGCGGCCATCCGTACGAAGACGGTTCGCTGCTCGGCAACTGGTTCACCGAGTTCACCCGAACCGATACCGGCTTAGCGTTGCGAAGCACGCCTCGTGCGGCTCCTCTGCTCGTGCTGGGCACGTCGGTGCTGCTCGGCGCCGCGGTGGCGGCCTTCGCCCGTTGGCGACCGCCAGCCCAGTTGCCGCTGCGGCTGGGGGTGGGGCTGCTCATCATCGCCAACCTGCCTCCGCTGTGGACCGGCCAGATGGTGGCCAAGCAGCTGCAACGCCCTGAAGAGATCCCCGACTATTGGCGCCAGGCGATCGCCGAAGTCGACGCCCAGCCTCACGACACGCGAATCCTCGAGGTTCCCGGCAGCGACTTCTCGAGCTACCGATGGGGCAACACCGTCGAACCGATTACGCCCGGCCTCACCGATCGGCCCTACGTGGCCCGCGAGTTGGTGCCGTTCGGGTCCGAACCGGCCACCAGCCTGCTCATCGAACTCGACAAAGGCTTCCAGGAGGGCCTGTATTCCCCCGAGGCGTTTACCCGGATCGCCCGCCTCATGGGAGTTGGCGACGTGGTCTTCCGAGGCGACCTTCAGTACGAACGCTTCCGCACCCCTCGACCGGTCGAAACGTTGCGCGACCTTCGCACCACGCCCGGGCTCGAACAGCCGACGTTCTTTGGCGACGAAGGACCCAACGTGGCCGGCCCCGAACAGACCCTCATCGACGGGCTCGAACTGGGTCGAAACCACTCCGCTGATCTACCAGGCCAGGTAGCGGTGTTTCCCGTGGGCGACCCCCTACCGATCGTTCGCACCCGCACCACCGACCGACCGCTCATCGTGGGCGGCGACGCCGCCGGACTCATCGACGCCGCAGCGTTCGGCCTCCTCGAGCGCGACCAGATGACGGTCTTCGCGGCAACGTTTGCCGACCGACCCGACGATCTCACCGCCTTAATCGGTCCGGCCGACAACAGCGCCACCTTGATCATCACCGACTCAAACCGCCGACAAGCCCGCCGGTGGGGCACGATCCGAGAAAACACCGGGTACATCGAGCGAGCCGACGAGGACCCAGCGATCGACCCAGGCGATTATCGCCTTGTGGTGTTCGACAACCCGTCGGCCGAGCTACAAACCGTGGCGATCCACCAAGGCGCCACGATTACCGCTTCGAACTACGGCAACCCGGTCAGCCTGGTGGTCGACACCCGACCCGCACTTTCGGCCGACGGCAACCGACGTACCGCGTGGCGAGTCGGCGCGTTCGACGACGTTCGCGGAGAATCGCTAGGGATCGAACTCGACGAGCCGACCACCGCCGACTCGGTCCGCCTGCTCCAGCCGGTGAACGGCGACCGCAACCGATGGATTACCCGAGCCCAGATAACCGTCGGCCGTACCGGCCAGCCCGACATTTCCTTTGTGGTCGACCTCGACCGGACGTCTCGACGCGGGCAGGGCCAGGATTTTGCCGTGCCGATGGGAGCCAGCGCCATCGAAAACGTGAGCATCGAAATCCTGGCGACCAACATCGGCGAGCGCAGCAGCTACCTCGGCCTGAGCGGCGTGGGGTTCGCCGAGGTGGGTCTGGTCTCCGCAGGCGACTCGGTCCTGAACTTCTCCGAGATCATTCGACTGCCGAGCGGACTGTTTGCGGCGGCCGACAACCTCGACGAGCGCCCGGTGGCGGTGACGCTAAACCGACAACGATCCGATCCTCGTGAGCCGGTGCGCAGCGACGGCGAAGTAGCGATGCACCGCCGGTTCGATCTTCCCGTCGAGATGGACTTTTCGATTCACGGCGAAGCGCGACTTAGCGCCGCGGCGACCGACAAGGCAGTCCTGGCGTTGCTTCGGTCCAACGACGGCCCGAACCAACAATTCCCGAGCGGCATGGTCACCACGAGTTCAAGCCGACTGGCTGGCGACTTCGACTCCCGCCCGCTCGCCGCCTTTGACCACGATGTCACCACCATCTTCCAGACCGAGTTTGGCCCTCAGCCCGGCGGCTGGATCGAAGCAACGCTCGACACGCCCCAGACCATCACGAGCCTCGACCTCGCCCTGGTGCTCGACGAGCGCCATTCGCGCCCCACCGAGGTCGAGTTGATCGTCGATGGAGCCTCCCAAGGCCTGCTCGCTTTACCGAGAGTCGCTGGAACAACCGCTCAGAACGCGAGCGAGCCGCTCAGCATCTCGATTCCGCCGGTTACTGGCTCGACCTTTCGCCTGGTCTTCACCCAGGTCGACGAGGCGATCACCAAAGAGTGGTACTCGCGCAGCTTTGTCGCCCTGCCGATCGGTATCGCCGAGTGGGATCTCGGAACCGCAGAACCAACACCGGTCGCGTCAGCCGCCTTCGAGTTCGACTGCCGCGACGACCTGTTGTCGATAAACGGCCAACCGGTCGGACTCACCGGATTCGGGTCGATCGCCGACCTGATCGAACGCAAGCCGATCACGATCTCGTCGTGTGATCCCCAGGTTCGACTCCCGGCCGGCCCCGTCGACATCGTTACCGCCGACGGGTTCGCCACGGCGCTCGACATCGACCGCCTGCTCCTCGCCTCGCTCGACGTCAGGCTCAACCGCGACACCTTGCCTGAGCCCCGCACTTCCAGCCCGGCACCGACGACGGTCGACGACGGGCGAACCCATACCACCTTGTCGATTCCGCCGGCCGACGAGCCCTACTGGTTGGTGCTCGGGCAAAGCTACAACGACGGCTGGAAAGCAACGTCGGACCAGCTCGGCGATCTCGGGCCTCCGACCCTGGTCGACGGGTTCGCCAACGGCTGGCTCATCGATCCAGCCACGTTTGCCAACCCTAACCAGCCGCTCGAAGTTTCGATCGAGTGGACCCCCCAACGCCGGGTATGGATCGCGCTACTCCTGACCGTTCTTGCGGCCGCCGCCTGTGTCGCGCTGTGGTGTACCGGTAGCCGCGAAGCCCGCGACGGCGCGCCATATGACGACCCACGCCTCGTCCGGCTCGAACCGCCAGCCCGCCCTCGGTTGCCGGTGCTTGCGTTTGGCGTGATCGCCACCATTGCCTTCTCGGCCCTCAACCTGCCACGCTGGCACCTTGCAGCACTCGGCATTGGCGGGCTGCTCGTCGTCGCCACCCGGGCACCGCAACTGGCGAGGGTTCTGCCGTGGCTAGCCACTGCTTGTCTGATCGTGTCGGGTTCGTACACCACGATCAGCCGGTACCGAAACGCCTACCCGAGTGGCTTTGGTTGGCCGTCGTTCTTCGAGTCGGTGCATGTGGTCAGTGTTCTTGCGCTCCTGTTGCTTGCCGCCGAGGTAGTTCGGGTGCATCTGACGGGAGGCGAAACGCCGCGTGGCGTACCGCCGGAGAACCCGACCGCCGCCGAGCCAGTAGGCACCGAGAGCGCATAGAATCCCTAGCGCACAGTTGTCTGCCAACACTGACTCCGCCAACACTGTCTGCGCCAGTAGGTCTTACCCGATATGCATCGCCTCGTCCTCGCCTGTCTTTTGCTTTTGGCATTAGCTGCTTCGGCCTGCGCGTCGACGACCCCGAGCGCCGCGACCGAGGTCCAGGACCCGCCACCCAAGACCGTCGCTGCGACCACCACCACCGAGGACGAACCCGAAACCATCACCACGACCGAAGCACCCGAGTCCGACGACGACGATGACGTCGAACCGGAAGAACCTCCGGTTGAAGAATGGCTGCTGCTCGATGGCGACAAACGAGCCGAGACCCCCGATTCGGCCTCTCGTTACGTGGTCACCTACTACGGCGACAGCCTGGCGTCGTCGGCCCAGGAATGGGTAGGCACCTACCTCGATCTCGGTGGCCGGATCCGGTTCCGTCCCTCAACCTTCCCCGGCTCAGCGATCTGCGACTGGAACGGCGCGTTCGAGCGCGACATCGCCCGGTTCGACATTTGGGCCACCGTCATCTTGTTCTCGAACAACACCTTCACCGATTGCATGAAGGATGATTCCGGCGAGCCGCTCAACGACCAAGCAGCGATCCGCAAGTTCCGGGTCGACCTCAACCGGGTGATCGAACTATTCGAGGACGAGGGCACCACCGTGTACTTGCCGACCATCCCCGAATCTCGTGGCGACATCATCAACGAGGTCGAGCCCTCGTTGCTGCTGAACCGCATCTTTGCCGAGAGCGCCGACAAGTACGACCACGTGCTGTTGGTCGATGCCGCGGCGGCGGTGCTCGACGAGAACGGCCGGTACACCGAAACCTTGCCGTGCCTGCCGGTCGAGCCCTGCACCGGCGGTGTCGACGAAAATGGTGTGCCGGTCAACCTGGTGCGCGAGTGGGACGGCGTGCACTTCTGCAGCGGCGGATACGCCCCCAACCTGGCACCCGACGTCGGCAACTGCCCCTCCTGGTCGAGCGGCGCCTACCGGTACGCCGGAGCGCTCACCGCGCCGATCATCGAAGCAGCCCAAAAGGCATGGGTCACCGACAACCCCCCAGCAAAGATCTTCGACCCAATAGTCACCGACCGCCCCACCGAATAACCCCCAACCCCCGAAATTTTCGTAGTTGAGCCGCGCTGCGCGGTTCAACTGCAATCAGAATCCGGGGGGTTTGGTTACCGGTCGAGGAATTCTCGGGCGATGTGTGCTTCTCGGGCGACGTCTTGGGCCAGCGAATTGTTCACAAATTCGCTGAAGTGCAGACCATCTTCGCGAGCCTCGGGATCGTCACGAACGTCTTGGGTGAACTCGCCGTTATCGCACACCTCTTCGTAGAGGTCGAAGAGGCGAACACCGGGTCCGCCTTCGTCGACCACCCGACGGATCGCCTCGTTCACCCGCTCGACGGCGGTCGGCAAGATACCGAGTTCCTCAGCTTTTGTGGGTTCGATGCACGGAATCGTCATCCACACGACCGCCACGTCTTGATCGAGGAAATGCTCGGTCATCGACCGATAGTCGTTCTCGACCCGCTCGACGAACGAATCGTTGGTGGGCACATCGAACTCGTCGTCCGGGTCGAACCGACGAGGCAGCAGATCGACCGGGGCTCCGGCAAATACGATCGCCTGGGCCCCAGCGCTATCGACCGCACCCTGGGCCGACTCGTTATCTTGGCGACACGCCGGTCGAATGGCGTCGAACCACTGCGCTTCGCCACCAAAGGCCAGGCCGCAACCACCAAAGGTTGCGTTGCCAACGGCGGACAGATCGAGCGCCTCAGCCCGGCGCGACAGACCGTTAAACAAGTCGAAGGCAACCGAGTCGCCGACCACGGCGAGCACCGGTTCGGGTTCGGCCAAGGTCGGTGGAGCGGTCGTGGTGGTGGCCGGTACCGTGGTGCCCGTTTCGGCCTCGCCAGGGTCATCCCCGGGATCATCTTCTACGTTGGGAGCAACGGTGGTTTTCGGCACGGTCACCGTCGTGACGTCGGCCGACTCCTCGAACTCAAACTCAGGTTCAACGTCGCGGCCAATGTCGGAGTACGCAACGCCCATACCGACCAAGAAGAAGGCAGAAGCGCCCACGGCGAGCAGCGGCGAAGCCACCTTGAGACCGGGACGGGTGCCACGGCGGATCGGGTCTTCGAGGTAGTGGTACGACACCCAAGCGAACGCAAACGTCAACGCCATCCGCACGACAAACAACGGCCAGATCGACAGCCCGGTCGAGTCTTCGTCGACCCAGCGAAAGATCGGCCAGTGGTACAGGTAGGCGCCGTAGGAGATTGCCCCGAGCCAACGCAGCGGCCGCAGGCTCAAGAAGGCCACCACCGGCCCCGTCGACTGGGTCGATGCATAGATCAGCGCACCGGTGATGACGCCGTAGATAAGCAGTCCGCCGTTGAGCAACAGCGGTGTGGCGAGGTCGAAAACCACCCAGCTGATGAACGACAGCACAAGGCCGATGGCACCAAGGCCCATAATCGCCGGACTCGACGTAATTGCTTGCCGGCCCTTCTTGCTGGCGAACCCGACCGCCATCAGGGCACCGATCAGGATCTCGGCGGCCCGAACGTCGGTGCCGTTGTAGATCCGGTCGAAGCCTTCGAGAAAGAATGGTGTGGCGGCCGACGCTGCGAGGGCCACCGCAAGCACGATGCCGAACGCCTTCTTCGATAGGTTCATCCGGCTCAGCAGCATCATGGCGATCAGTGGGAAGAACACATAGAACTGCTCTTCCACCGACAACGACCAGAAGTGAGCGGCCGGGCTGGCATCGCCGCCTTCGTCGAAGAGGTTCTCGTAACCCGCACCCTCAGGAGGGAACGCAAAGCGCCAGTTGGCGACGTAGACCAGCGCCGCCAGGAGGTCGCCGTTGAGTCGGTCGAGTACCCCGGTTCCAGTGAAGTTGGCCTCGCCGGCGGTGAGCTTGTCGAGCAGGTTCCAGAAGATGAAGATCAGGCCAATCGCCACTACTGCGGCTGGCATGAGGCGCTTGAACCGCCGGACCCAGAAGGCACCGAGGGCGATATTGCCGTCGCGTTCTTGTTCGGCCAGGAGCAACGACGTGATCAAGAAGCCCGAAAGGGTGAAGAAGGTCGACACGCCGAGATAGCCACCGGTCGCCCAGGTAAAGCCACCGTGGAACACCAAAACCGCGGCGACGGCCAGGCCTCGCAGTCCGTCGAGGGCGGGAAAATGCGGGAACCGGTTGAGGTCGCTTAGAGCGTCAGCTTTCGACGGTTCAGCAGCGGACGCGGTGGTGGTTGAGGTGTCGGCGGACATCACTTCTCAGATCGGCGAATACCCCCTCCAATGTAGGCGGGATACAGCCTCGAACCGGACCACACCGCAACGGCGGGCGGTTAGTCGTCGTAGCTGGGCCGCCGCCGCGACGACTTCACCGCGCTGCGCTGGCGTTTCGCCTTCAGACGACGCTCTTTGGCCCCTCGGCTCGGCTTTGATTTTCGACGTTGTTTCACCACGACCCGGGCGCCAGCCACCTTGGCCTTGAGCCGGTCGAGGGCAATCTCGCGGTTGCGGTGCTGCGAGCGGGTCTCGTCGACACTGATCAACAGCTCCTCGCCGTACTGCTCGATCATCTTGGCTCGTTGGTCGCCACGCAGTCCCTCGATAGCCGAAATGGGCAAACGAGCGATGGCGCGGGTGTTCGACCGGTTGGCGTGCTGGCCACCGGGGCCTTGGCTGGTCGTAAAGGTCCACTCGATGGAATCGAGGGGGATTCGACAGCCGTCGTCGACGATCAAGAAGCTGGACATGAGGACTTTCGCGCTGGTGTTTCGGGGATAAGCGTACCCAGAGCTACGCTGCGCCGATGTCAGATATTCCCGTCATCTTGCTGCACGGACTCGCCGGAACCGCTGCCACTACCTGGCAGAGCAACGGTTGGTACGACCTTTTGGCCGAGGGCGGCCGCACCCCGGTCGGCATCGACATGCTCGGTCACGGCACGGCACCCAAGCCCCACGACCCCGCCGATTATGAGGCGTTTGAGCAGTATGTGCTCGACCAAGCGCCCGACGGACCCCTCGACGGGATTGGCTTCTCCATGGGCGCCCGCACCTTGCTGTACCTTGCGGCGACCAACCCCGGCCGCTTCACCAAGTTGGTGGTGAGCGGCGTGGGCAACAACTTGTTCGAGCCGTCGGGTCACCAGGAAATCGCCAACGCGATTCGAGGCGAGGCCGAATCGGACAATCCGGTCGCCCAGTACTTTGCCGGGCTCGCCGCCTCGCCCGACGTTGATGCCGAGGCACTCAGCGCCCTGATGGGCCGCACCTCTCCCGCGTTGACGGCCGAAATGATCTCGGGCATCGACATCCCGGTGCTGGTCGTCCTCGGCGACAACGACTTCGCCGGGCCGGCGCAACCACTCGTCGACGCACTCCCCCAGGCCACCCACGTCGAGCTGCGCAACACCGACCATTTCGCCACACCGAAAAATTTCGACTTCATCGACGCCGCACTCGCGTTCCTCGACGCCCAACCGTTCTAACCGCTCATTTGAATATTTCGGGGCCAGGCCCCGGTTAGCGGAGTTCGAAGACCTCGTCGGGTGGCGGACCCCAGCGGCGAAGCGCGGCGTCTCGAAGCGCGTAGACCCGAGCTTTCCCCGACCAGTAATCGGCCCGGGTCGACGGTTTCACCACACCGGCAACCAACTGCCAGACCGCCACGACCGTCCGGAAAGCAACTTGGCGCTTCCCGAAGTGCTCGGCGAGCAACAACAGCGTGTTGCGTTCTTTGAGGTAGTCGACGATCGGAGCCGGGGTGTTGACATGCTGATTGTGCACCCGTGCCCCATGGACAAGCCCCACCTGCCAGCCGGCCGCCTTTGCCCGAAGACCAAGGTCGGCTTCCTCGCAGTAGGCAAAGTACCGCTCATCGAAGAGTCCGATCTCCTCCAGGCAGGCGCGGCTCGCCATCATGAGGGTGCCGTGTGGGTAATCGGCGTCCTCGAACCCAATTTCGACCGCCGGCACCGCATCGATCGCCCCGAGGAACGGGTCGACCTTCGGCGTGAACCCATCGCCCACATCGGCGCTCATCAGTCCAACATGGCGACCATCGGCGGCGGCCAACATCTTGGCGATCGTGCCGTCAGCGGGATGACCGTCGTGCGGGGCAACAACACTCCAGGTAGTGTCGTCGTCGGTTGCAAGCCAATGCTCCCAGCCCCGGTTGGCTCCTGGGCCAAACCCACTGTTGTGACCCACCTCCACCAGGTCGATCGGATGCTCGCTGCCATGAAGCGCCCGATGCGTGTCGATACCGGCCCGCAGCGTTTCCAGCTCAGCCGGGCGCGATCCGTTGTCGACCACAATAAATCGGGCGACATCGGGGTGACCGAGGAACTTCTCGACGGTGGTCAGGCACGGTTCGGCTTGATTCCAATGGATCAAGATCACCGCAACGGTTCGTGGCACGGCTCAACACTAGGTTTCGCCGTCGGCCGGTGCCCTACTGGTCGTCGTCGAGGTACCCGAGGTCTGGTTCGTCGGTTGGCACTGGCTTCGAAGCGGGCGTTCCGGCTTGACCGCTGCGATAGCGAGACAGCATCGTCCGCACGTCTTCGGGCGACTTTGGGCTATCGACCTCAGCTCGTGTGCGGTTTCGCCCTGCCCGGAGGCCCCCGGGCTTCACCGTCGAGCCGCCGGTTGGAATCCGCTGGGCGAATTGAGCCGGTCGGGCCGGAGCGCTGGGCTTGTCGTCGACCTCGTCGGGCACTCGGGCCAACAAGCTGTCGAGGGCCGCAAATTTCGAACCGCCGGTCTCGGGTTCGGGGCTTGATTGCTCCGACGCCATCGCAGGGCGTGGGCGAAGGGGTTTGGCTGTCGAACCGGCGATCGGCTTACCCGAACCGCCGGGAAGCCGGGTGCCTGGGGTGGCTCGTTTGCCGAGCGCCGATGGGCGCACCGGCGCAGGCTGTGGTTCGGGCGCCGAGGTGGGCTCGGGCTCATCCGCCGCAAGGCCACTGTTGGTGAAGGGGTCGTCGGCGAAGGGATCGGCGGAAAGGTCGACGCTCGTCGAGGCGTTGTGGCCGACCACGTCTTCTTGATCTTCTTCATCGGGTTCGCCATGCGAACTCGCATCGTCAAAGGGCGACGTGTCGAGGCTGGCGAAGGCAAACTCCTCGGCGTCATCAACGTCACCGTCTAGGTCGTCATCGTCGTCGGTGTTGACCAAGTCGAACAAGGCAGAAATCGATGCATCGCCGCCGACCTCGCCACCTTCGGGACCAGAGATACCCGCGTCGGGCTCGTCATCGGTCGTGGCCATCATGGCCATCAGAGCGGCACCATCGATTTCCAACTCTTCGTCTACCTGGGGTTCGTACTCGAACTCGGCAACGGGAAGATCGCGGTTGAACTCGGTTGAGGTGGCCGGAATTTGGCCAAGCACCGGCCCAGCATGGTTCACCGCTGGGTCACCAAACCTCGACGTCGATGGGCTGGCGATGTTGTCGTCGCCAATGACGGTTGGTTCGTCGGTTTCGGTGACGGCACTGACCGGCACGGTAACCAAGCCGGTCGTGCCGCCTTCGGGCGACGGCGTGAACCGCACTTGGAGCGCTGCCCGTTCGGCAATGGTCGCCATGGCAACAACACCGAGCGACCCGGCAGTCGCAAGCGACACCGACGGGGCTGAGGCGAGGATCTGGTTGAGACCATCGAGCTGCTCGTCAGCCATGCCGACGCCCGCATCGGCGACCGACAGCAACATCGATCCCTCAGCGGTCAGGTTGGCCATGATCTCGACCATCGACTCTGGGGCCGAGTGTTCGAGTGCGTTCTCGATCAGCTCGGAGATGATGTGTTCGAGATCGACAACACACCGACTGTCGATCAACGCCGAGTCGACACTCAGGGTGCGAACTCGACCAGGAGCCGGCGATCCGGTAGCCGCCGACGCGACGATGCTCGCCATCGATTGGTCTTGCACAAAGCGGGCTTCGGACTCTTTCCCAGCGAGCGCACGGTACATGTGCACGTCGCGTTGGCGTCGGTCGAGGGCGTTCGAGAGTTCTCGAACTCGCAACTGGGAGTTCGGGTCGTCGTAGTTGTCGATCTCTTGGGCAATGTCGGCCAGGGCGACCCGCTCGACCTTGAGGGTTTCGGTGTTTCGGTCGGCCATCGAACGGAACAACCGCTCGAACGCGCCCTGTTGGTCGGCGCGCTGGCGATCGATCACGTAGGCCGCATTGCGTTGCAACGAGTTAAAGGCCTCGGCCGCTTCGGACCGCTCGCCCTCCATGTCGAGCAGTTCGATCTGTTCGCACAGTTCGTAGGCCGACGGCGACGACAGCGTGGCGGGCACTTGCTCGTTTCCGAAGCGTTGCATCGCCTCGACCAACTCTGCTTCGGAGCGTTCACCAAGGCGCCCCATCAACAACCAACCCAAGGCAGCACTCAGCACCGCAGCAACCGCCGCTACGGCGAACAGCGGCGTAAGCGACACCGAGTCGGCGAGTTCGGGTTCTTCGGCGATAGCACCGATTTCGGGGGCCGAGGCAACGTCGCCCATCGCTTGTTGACGCGAGATGTGGGCCTCGATCCATTCGCCCAAGGTGACCGCATCACCCTCGACGAGCGACGTGCGGATCTCGCCGGTGGAGGCGAGGACCGACCCAAGGTTGGTAGCCGCGGTCTCGGGTGCCGAAGAGAGCAACAGGTCAGAAACGTCGACCATGCCGGCGACTCGGGTGCGCTTGGCCTTACTGCTCGAGGTTGCGTTCGCTTGGGTCGCTCCGGTTACGGCAACCTCGGCGTCGGCACGGGCGGCGGTCAGCAACGGCGATACCGCATTTGGCCCGGTCGACTCGGCGGCGACGACCACGGCGTCGGCGGTATCGAGCAGTTCGCGGGCTTGGTTCAGGTCGGCTGCGTCGCGGGCGGCCTCCACGAGCACCATCAGGCGCCCGGCATCGGGGCCGCCAGCGGCCTGCCAAGCCTGCATCGATGCGTCGGTGGCCAACTGTTGTTCGCTCAGGGCTTCGAGGCTGGCCGAGCCCTCGGCCAACGTGGCTTGGGCAGCGAGCAACGACTCCACGTGCAGGTCAGCAACAACCTCGGCGGTTGTCGACCAGAGGGCTTCAGGACCAACGCCCCGGGTGTCCTCGAGCAACATGTTGTCGCTCACCGACTGCGACACGGCGTTCTGAGACGTGACGAGACCAACGATTGCCAGGATCGCGACGACCGGAATGACCATCGCCAAAATGACCAGGTTACGGGTAGACGTAGACGCCATGGAGTGTCCTCGAGCTTGGTAACAGGCCCAACCGTCGTTGGGCCGTACCAATTGATCGACGCGACACGCCTGCGTCTTGAGCGTCCGCCAAACTGAATCAGGTGTCAGACACCCGATTCAGTTTGGGCGTTTCGGACTAGCCGATTGGTCGGTCGGTGGGCTTCACCGGCGAGGGCAACTGCGTCGAACCCATCAATTGGGCATCGACGGCGGCTGCGCAGGCCCGACCTTCGGCGATCGCCCAAACGATGAGCGACTGGCCACGCCCGGTGTCGCCACACACAAAAACATCGTCGACCGAGCTACGCCACTGGGCGTCGCGGGCAACGTTGCCTCGTTCGTCGAGGTCGACATCGAGGTCGGTGAGCAGCGGGCCCTTCTCGGGGCCGACAAAACCCATCGCCAGAAGCACGAGCTGAGCCGGGAACACTTCTTCGGTTCCTTCAACCGGCACAAACGACATGCGTCCGTCGACCATCTGTTGTTCGACCCGCACAGTCTTGAGACCCGAAACGTGATCGTTATCGTCGCCCTCAAACTCCACGGTGTTGATGGCGTAGACCCGTTCGCCGCCTTCTTCGTGCGCCGACGAAACCCGGTGCATGAGCGGCCACATTGGCCACGGGGTTTGTTCGGCCCGCTCGGAAGGCGCTTGGGGCATGATCTCGAACTGGTGAACCGACCGCGCACCGTGGCGGTGCGACGTGCCCAAGCAGTCGGCGCCGGTGTCGCCGCCGCCGATGATGACCACGTCTTTGTCGGTGGCGGCGAAGGGGTGCTCGGTAGCGTCGCCCTCTTGTACCCGGTTGGCTGGCGGAAGGAAGTCCATCGCCTGGTGGATACCGCCGAGCTCTCGGCCCGGAATCGGCAGATCGCGAGCCGCCGTAGCGCCACCGGCCAGAACGACGATGTCGAACTCGGCCCGTAGCTCGGCGGCGGTGATGTCGGTGCCAACATCGACGTTGGTGCGGAACTCGGTACCCTCGGCGATCATCTGATCGAGGCGTCGGTCGAGGACCTTCTTCTCCATTTTGAATTCGGGGATGCCGTAGCGCAGGAGTCCGCCGATGCGATCGGCGCGCTCGAACACGACCACGTCGTGCCCGGAACGGGTGAGCTGCTGGGCGGCGGCCAAGCCGGCCGGGCCCGAACCAACAACCGCAATGCGCTTGCCGGTCTTGACGGTGGAAAGTTCGGGGGTAACCCAACCTTCGGCCCAGGCTCGTTCGATGATCTCGACCTCGACCTGTTTGATCGTGACCGGATCGTCGCCGATGCCAAGCACGCACGACCCTTCGCACGGCGCCGGGCAGAGCCGGCCCGTGAACTCAGGGAAGTTGTTGGTGGCGTGCAACCGGTCGATCGCCTCTCGCCAGTTGTCTCGGTAGACCAGGTCGTTCCAGTCCGGAATCAGGTTGCCGAGCGGGCAGCCGTTGTTGCAGAACGGGATCCCGCAGTCCATGCACCGAGATGCTTGTGCTTTGAGCTCGCCCTCGTCGAACGGCTCGTACACCTCATCCCAGTCGAGGATGCGCACCGGAACGGGCCGGCGGGTCGGGGTCTTGCGCCCGGTCTTGAGAAAGCCTCGTGTGTCGCCCATGTGTTCTCTCCCTAGCTTCGCGCCGCGGCCATGACCGCTTCGATTTCGTCGGTGCCGTCCGCGGCGGCCTGTTCCATTGCTTCGAGCACCCGGCGATAGTCGCGAGGCATCACCTTGGCGAACGCTGCGGCCTGAGTGACCGGCCACGCTTCGAGAATCCGGGCCGCAACCTCGGATCCGGTGAGCTTTTGGTGCTGGGTGATGAGGTCGTGCAAGAACTCCTCATCGGCTTCGGTGGGCTGTTCGATTTCGACCATCTCGTCGTTGAGGCGGCCGGCCAGCTTTCCTTCTGGGTCATACACGTAGGCGATTCCGCCCGACATGCCGGCGCCGAAGTTGCGACCGGTTTCGCCAAGAATGACGGCTCGGCCACCAGTCATGTACTCACAACCATGGTCGCCGATGCCTTCGACAACCGCCGTGGCTCCCGAGTTCCGCACGCAGAACCGTTCACCGACCAAGCCCCGCAAGAAGGCGGTACCGCCGGTGGCGCCGTACAAGATGACGTTGCCGGCGATCACGTTGTCGTGGGCGACAAAGTCGGGGTGAGTGTTTTCGGGCGGGGCCACCACGATGTGGCCACCGGACAGGCCCTTGCCCACATAATCGTTGGCATCGCCGGAAAGCCGCAGGCTGATGCCGCGAGGCACAAAGGCCCCAAAGCTGTTGCCGGCCGAGCCGGTGAAGTTGGCCTGAATCGTGCCCGGGGGCAGCCCCTCGGCGCCCCACTTCTTGGTCACCTCGTGGCCCAGCATCGTTCCGACCGTGCGGTTCTGGTTACTGATCGCCAGGTCGATAGTGACCGGATCGCGGTTCTCGATCGCTGACGCCGACAGCTCGATGAGCTTCACGTCGAGCGCCTTGTCGAGGCCGTGATCTTGGGTGAACTTCTGGTAGCGATACGAACCTTCGGCCACCGGCGGGCTGTACAGGATCGGCGACAGGTCGAGACCGCTCGCCTTCCAGTGCGCTTCGGCGTTCGAGGTGTCGAGCACGTCGGCCTGGCCGATCGCTTCCTCGATACTGCGGAAGCCGAGTTCGGCCAGCAGCTCTCGAACCTCGAGGGCGATGAACTCGAAGAAGTTCTCGACAAATTCGGGTTCGCCCGTAAACCGTTTGCGTAGCTCTGGGTCCTGGGTGGCGACGCCGACCGGGCAGGTGTCGAGGTGACAAACCCGCATCATGACGCAGCCCATCACGACCAGCGGTGCGGTAGCAAAACCAAACTCGTCGCCACCGAGCAGCGCGGCGATCACGACGTCGCGACCGGTCTTGAGCTGACCGTCGACCTGAACCGAAATTCGGTCGCGCAAGCCGTTGAGCATCAGGGTCTGCTGGGTCTCGGCCAAGCCGATCTCCCACGGCGCTCCGGCGTGCTTGATCGAGGTGAGCGGCGATGCGCCCGTGCCTCCATCGAAGCCCGAGATCAACACGGCGTCGGCGTGAGCCTTCGAGACTCCGGCGGCCACGGTACCGACCCCGAGTTCGGCCACGAGCTTCACGTGGACCCGAGCTGCCGGGTTGGCGTTCTTGAGGTCGTGGATCAGCTGGGCGAGATCTTCGATCGAGTAGATGTCGTGGTGCGGTGGAGGCGAGATCAGCCCAACACCAGGGGTGCTGTGGCGCACCTCGGCGATCCATGGCCACACCTTGTGCGCTGGGAGCTGTCCGCCCTCACCGGGCTTGGCGCCCTGGGCCATCTTGATCTGGATGTCGTCGGCATTGGTCAGGTAGTTGGCGGTAACACCAAAGCGTCCCGACGCAACCTGCTTGATCGACGAGCGGCGAAGGTCGCCGTTTTCGTCGGGGGTAAACCGGGCTGGGTCTTCGCCACCCTCGCCGGTGTTCGACTTGCCGCCGATGCGGTTCATGGCGATCGCCAAGGTCTCGTGCGCTTCGGCCGAGATCGATCCGTACGACATGGCGCCGGTGGCGAACCGTTTGATGATTTCGCTCGCCGGTTCCACTTCGTCGAGCGGCACAGGCGGGCGCTGGGAGTTAAAGGTGAACAGGCCGCGCAGGGTGGCGAGCCGTTCGGCTTGGTCGTTGACCCGTTGGGTGTACTCGCGGAACACATCCATCCGCCCCTCACGGGTTGCGTGCTGGAGCTTAAAGACCGTCTCGGGGTTGAACAGGTGGTATTCGCCTTCGCGACGCCACTGGTATTCGCCACCGACCTCAAGGGACCGGTGCGCCCGCTGGCTCGCCACGGTGGGGAACGCGAGCGCGTGACGCGATGCGACCTCGTCGGCCAACACGTCGAGGCTCACCCCGCCCAGCCGGGTAACCGCGCCACGGAAGTACTCGTCGACCACGTCGGCGTTCAGGCCAAGCGCCTCAAAGATCTGGGCGCCGGTGTAGGACGCCACGGTCGAGATGCCCATCTTCGACATGATCTTGAGGATGCCCTTGTCGGTGGCCTTCACGTAGTTCTTGTAGGCCGCCTGAGTATCGATGTTGGCGGGGAAACCGGACGACGGGTCGGCGATGAGCTGATCGATGGTCTGATACGCCACGTACGGACACACCGCCGAGGCACCAAAGCCAAGCAGCAGTCCAAGGTGGTGAACCTCGCGGGCGTCGCCGGCGTCGGCCACCAGGCCTACCCGGGTGCGGGTCCGCTCGGCGATGAGGTGGTGATGCACCGCCGCGGTGGCGAGCAACGATGGCACGGGGGCCAGCTCTTTGGTTACGCCTCGATCCGAAAGCACGATGATCGTGGCACCGTCGGCTACGGCGGCGGCCGCTTCGGCACGGATCGCTTCGACGGCGTTCGCTAACCCGGCGCCGCCCTCGGCTACCGGGTACAGCGTGGTGATGACTCGGGTCGACATGTCGCTGATGCCATCGGCGTGGTCGATACCGATCAGCCGGTCGAGTTCATCAGGGGTGATCACCGGGTGCGGCAAGAACACCTGACGGCACGACGCCGGACCAGGGTCGAACAGGTTGCCTTCGGCGCCAAGTTTGGTGAATACCGAGGTGACCAGCTCTTCGCGCATAGCGTCGAGCGGCGGGTTGGTTACCTGGGCGAACAGCTGCTTGAAATAGTCGAACAGCAACCGCGGCCGGTCCGAAAGCACGGCGATGGGCGTGTCGGTGCCCATCGAACCAATCGCCTCTTTGCCGTCGCGTCCCATTGGGGCGATCAGCATCTTGACCTCTTCGTGGGTGTAGCCAAACACCTGCTGAAGTTGGGTGACCGAGTTTTCGGTTACCCGAGGAATCGTGCGACGCGGCAGGTCGGCGATGTCGACCAGGTTCTTGTCGAGCCACTCCTGATACGGACGTGCCTTTTCGAGACCCGCCTTGATCTCGTCGTCGCGAATGATGCGACCTTGGGTCGTGTCGATGAAGAACATACGGCCCGGCTGCAACCGCCCCTTTTCGATGACCTTGGCCTGGTCGATATCGACCACCCCAACTTCGCTGGCCATGATCACCAGGTCGTCTTCGGTGACCCAGTACCGCGAGGGGCGCAGACCGTTGCGGTCGAGCACCGCGCCGATACCTTCGCCGTCGGTAAAGGCGATCGAGGCCGGGCCATCCCATGGCTCCATGAGCGCTGCATGGTACCGGTAGAACGCCTTGCGCTCGGGGCTCATCGACTCATGGTTCTCCCACGGTTCGGGAATCATCATGAGCATCGCTTCTTGCAGCGAGTAGCCGCCCATGTAGAGCAGTTCGAGCGCCTCGTCGAAGCTGGCGGTATCGCTGGCTCCGGGGGTGCACACCGGAAAGACCCGGTCGAGCTTGCCGCCAAAGTCGTCGCTGGCGAGCAGCGATTCGCGCGCCGCCATCCAGTTCCGGTTGCCCTGCACCGTGTTGATTTCACCGTTGTGAGCCACGAACCGGTAGGGGTGAGCGAGCGGCCACGACGGGAACGTGTTGGTGCTGAAGCGGCTGTGCACCAGCGCCAGCGCCGACTCGACCCGGGTGTCGGTGAGCTCGGGGTAAAACGCCGCCAACTGCGGCGTCGTGAGCATGCCCTTGTAGATGATGGTCCGCGAGGACAGCGACGGGAAGTACACGCCGTCGTGCAGTTCGCTCTGGCCGCCCATGGCCTCGTTGACCTCGTCGGGTCCGGCGGGCACGCTGATCTCGTGTTCGATCCGCTTGCGCAGGATGTAGCCCAACCGGTCGAGGTCGCGACCGGTGGCTTTTTGGTCGGCGGTGGTGATGAAGACCTGCTTGAACTGCGGCATCGTCGAGATGGCTTCGTTGCCGAGCGACGACGCATCGGTGATGACCTCGCGCCAGCCGAGGACCACGAGTCCTTCGTCGGCAGCCAGGCGCTCGATCTCGACCTTGGCGGCTTTGGCGGCCACTTCGTGTTGGGGCAGGAAGGCAATGCCGGTGAGGTACGTGCCGGCGGGCGAGAGGTCGAAGTCGACGACGTCGCGGTAGTAGGCGTCGGGAACCTGGATCAAGATGCCGGCGCCGTCGCCGGTGTTGACCTCGGCCCCGGAGGCGCCACGGTGCTCAAGCGCGCACAGCGCGCCGATTCCGTAGGCCACGATGTCGTGGCTCGGGCGACCCTTGAGGTCACACACAAAGTTCAGACCACAGGCATCGTGTTCGAAGCGTGGGTCGTACAGGCCCTGGGGTGCGGGCAGGTCGCGGTTGCGAGGGGTGGTTGACATAGGACTCCTAAGTCGAAGAATCGTTACCGGGTCGACGGTGACCCGATGCGGTTTCGGCTACAGACCCAACAACGAAGAATCGGTGTCGGGGATGGCTTGCCACACGTACGGAGCTTGCGGCCCGAAGGCGGCAAGCGCAGTTGCACTCGTGGTTTGCCGCTGGCCACGTCGTCGTTGACTGGGCGCGATGCGGACGTTGGGCGAGCAGCGGGCTGCTCGTTGCCCCGCCACAACGTCGTTGTTGTCGCCCGCTCTGGCGTACGGTGAGACTCTGACCGGGCACATCGTCGGCGTTGACGAAGGTTGCTCGAGACAAAAGGGAAGTTTCTCACCCGCCACTAGCGGGAGGCGGATTGCTCGAAAGAGTAGCAGCGGATCGCCCATTTCCACGACCGGAAAGGCGGGGATCTGAGCCGAACCGGGCACACTGAAGGTCTATGGCTAACCCGAAAACCGCCACCGCAACGCCCGATCTTGAGTTCGCCCGCTCGCTCTGCGGGTTTATCGACCGCTCACCATCACCATTTCACGTGGTCGCGACGGCGGTTGAAGCACTCGAAGCCGCCGGTTTCTCCCCCGTCGACCTTGAAGCTGCTTGGCCCGGAGGGGGCAAACATTATGTCGCTCGGGGCGGCGCCTTGGTGGCCTGGATCGATACCGACGCCGACGCCATAACACCGTTCACGATCGTGGGTGCTCACACCGACAGTCCAAACCTGCGGGTGAAACCCCAGCCCGACATGGGACGAGCCAACTTCCGCCAACTCGGCGTCGAAATCTATGGCGGCGTGCTGCTCAATTCCTGGCTCGACCGCGACCTAGGAATCTCGGGCCGAGTCGCCGTGCGCGGATCAGGCAAAAAGAAGGACCAGATCACCGAACAGCTCGTGCTGGTCGACCGACCGGTCGCCCGACTCCCCCAGCTCGCCATCCACCTCGACCGCAAGGCCAACGAAGGCTTGGCCCTCAACAAGCAGACGCACATGGCGCCGGTGTGGGGCATCGGGGTCGCCGAAGACGGCGATTTCGCCAACTTCATCGCCGCCGAGGCCGGCATCAAAGCCGCCGACATCGTGTCCTGGGACCTGATGTTTCACGACACCGCGCCAAGCGCCCTCGTCGGCCCAGAGGAAGAGTTTGTGTCGGCGCCGCGGCTCGACAACCAACTCTCGTGTTTCATCGCGCTCGAAGCTCTGCTGGCCACCAAGGGAGCAGCATCGAGCATTCCGATGATTGCGTTCTTCGATCATGAAGAGGTGGGCTCGACCTCGGCGACCGGCGCCAGCTCGCCCCTGCTCGGATCGATCGTCGAACGCAGCGTGGCCGGCCGAGGCGGCTCGGCCGACGATCACCACCGGGCCATTGCGTCGTCGTTGGTGGTTTCGAGCGATAACGCTCACGCCACCCACCCCAACTACGCCGACCGTCACGAACCCGATCACCACATCACGCTCAACGACGGTCCGGTGATAAAGATCAACGCCAACGAGCGCTACGCAACCGACGCCACCACCGCCGCCCGTTTCCAGGTGGCCTGCGAACAAGCGGGCGTGCCGTTCCAGAAGTTCGTCAACCGCACCGACCTCGGATGCGGATCGACGATCGGCCCGATCACCGCCGCCGAACTCGGCGCCGACACGGTCGATATCGGCTGCCCGCAGCTGGCCATGCATTCGGCTCGAGAGCTGTCGGGTTCGCACGACCCCGGCTACCTTCGAGACGCCTTGCTACAACTGCTGGGTTAGACAGCAACGAGGCCAGGCCCCGGATTGCCCATTTGGACACCCGAAGCCTGGCCGTGGTTACTGGTGGAGGAACGCTAGAGCTTGGCGCACAGGTCGAACCCGAACGGCTTCACGCACACTTCGAAGTAGTCGCCGGCGACCTTCACCGAAGCTGCGACAAGGTCCTTGCAGTTGTTGCCATCGCCGTCGCAGTGCTTGGCCGAAGCCGAAGCGTCGAGACCTTTCGTTCCGACCGAGAAGTACAGTGCCACGTGGACGTTGCCACCGAGATCGATCACCTTCGCCGCCTCGGTTGCCAGGTCGAGGGCCAGCGTGGCGGCTTCCCGAGCAGTGATGAGGGCAATAATGCGAGGATCGAGGTCGGTGGGCAGCGCATCGAGGCCTCGGCGGATCCGCTCGACCAACCATTCGGCCGCCTTTAGCACCTCAACCGCGGCATCCTTGGCGACGATCTCGCCGTTGACGACTATCTCAAGCGCTGCGATCTCCGCCAGAATCCCCATGCACCGGAAGAAGGCGCAGGTTCGATACTCGACGTGGAGCGCCCTGATCAGACCCCGGTTGTAGTCGATCGTCTTCTGGATCTTGCGCACATCGGCCTGCGCGGTGCGCAGCGCCGCCGACGCATTGCGGAACGCCCGGTCGGTGGATCGGCGCTCGACCTTCACCTGCTTGCGCATCGCAACGATCTCTCCGTCGAGCTTTGCAATCTCTCGACGGGCGTCGGCGATACCAGCATGGGCCGCATCGGCGATAGCGCTGAGTCCCAACTTGGCCTCAGCCGATCCGGTGAGCTGCACGCCGGCGTCGTCGATGAAGCCCGAGACTGCTACCCGGGAAATCGGCGTTACCAACTCGCCGGAAATTTCGAAGCCGCCCTTGCCGATGTACATGCGGGCATCAGCACCGATGCCGACGCCGCCAACATCGAAGGTGCCCTTCGCCTCAACCCAGGAGTCCGAGAAGTTCTCGAAGCTGACGAACCCATCGAGTTCGGCGGTGCCCTTGACGCCCACCGTCGGATGCATTCCCTTGCTCACCATGCCCGAGAAGGCAATGCCGGTTCGATCGAGGTGAAGCTTTGCTCGAGCCACGTTGAGGTCGCCCAGGCCGGTCCCGGCGAGCGTGCCGAGCCCGCCCATGCCAAACGAGAACGTGCCCTCAGCGTGAACGTTGGACCGGGGCCCGATTCGCCACACACCAGCTGCGTCGGGAGCAGCCTCGAAGAACAGACTGAATCGACGATCCTCGCCATTGGCGGGAAAGACGAAGTCGACACCATCGGTCGACAGGGTGACCGGGTCGGTGTTCGACCCAGCGGCGGCCCAGAACTCAAGGCCGGCAGATGCGGGCCGAGCGTCGGCGCGAAATCCGAAGGCGCCGTGGCCTAGCGCCACCGAGCCGACTCCCGACATACCAGCCTGCAACACGCCTTCGCCGCCGACTTTCACGGTGCCGGGTTGAATCTGGAAGATGGCCGTACCGTCGACCTCAAGTTGCTTGTGAACCGGCACCACAGCGTCGACGATTACGTGCCCGGCGAAGCTCTCGGCGCCGTTTGGTAGGTTCGGCGTGTCGTAAGTGAAGTCGATGTTGCCGCCAACGGAGAACCCGATACCGCAATCCTGACCGGACGGAGTGGTGGTCGCTCCCGCAACCTGGAGGGCCTGGGTGGTCACGTCGTAGTCGCGCTGTTCGTTCGAATCCGGAATGCTCCAGTCGGGGCATGCGCCACCGATGTAGACGTAATCGTCGGGGTCGATGACCAACACGCCGTCGGTGCCTTTGGCCACCACGATCGTCGTGGGCAAACCACCCAACGCATCCGGTAGAAGTTTGTCGAGGCCGGTGTCGATGTGAAGCCCGTCATCGAACTCGAGGTACTGGTACTCGGTGTCGGGGTTCAGGTGTGCTCGGAGATGATCGAGGTCGCGGCCAAACCCGGTCTTGAAAATCCCACTCGGCAGGTCGTGGACCACTACGTGACGTAGCACTCCGGTGTTAGGGATCTCGATCGCTAGCTCATCGGTGTCGCCATCGTTCTTCTCATCGTTGTTCCCGTCGTTCTTCTTCTTGGCCTTTTTCTTGTCTTGGTTGTCTTTTTTCGCTTTCTTCTTCTGGTCTTTCTTCTTCTTTGCTTTGGCCTTTTTCTTGGCCTTTTTGTTCTTCTTGGCCTTCTTCTTGGTGTCGACCACCTCGTTGGCGGGCACCTCATCGATCGCCATCGCCTCAGCGGAATCGTCGACTCGTTCGGCGGCCGGTGCATCGGCCACGACCATCGAACCCTCGGCCGAAGCTTCGGGCGCCAGGGCGGTTACCCCGAGCAGCAACGTCACCACCAGCAATAGAACCGTGGCGAGCCGCAGTGGCCCTTGTGTCATCCTTGCGTGGATACTTGCTTCATTCATTTGAGAACTCCCGCTTCCCGCTCGGGCGCTCGTCGATGAGTGCCCTGTTGGAAGTAGTCTCACGAAATCGCTGACGTCGTTCGATAGTGCCTAGGGGCATCTACGGGTGGTGCGGGCACCACCGCCGGGCTGCTGCCCCGCTACGACAGTTGTTTGCGGGGCCGCAACCTCCGGAACATCCGCCTCGGCGTAACGAGCATGAGCACCATGGGGAAGATTTCGAGTCGCCCGACCAGCATCAACAAGGCCAACACCATGCGAGCCGGGCGGGAAAACCCGTCGATAAATGAGTTTGCTGGGCCAACCTCGCCCAGCGCCGGGCCGCTGTTCCCCATCGAGCCGACCACGCCGCCGACCGCAGTCATCAGGTCGGCACCAAGCGCGGTGACGACCAAGATGCCGATCACCACGATGGTGATGTGCAGCACGATGAAACCCATCACCTTCTCAACCAGATGGTCAGCTACTCGCCGACCGTTCACTTTGACCGGCAAGACCAGATTGCGGTGTCGGATCTGTTGCAGAAACCGGTGCACCTGGCGGAACAAGATCTGAAGCCGGATTACCTTCACGCCTCCCGAGGTCGAACCCGACGATGCGCCGAGGAACATAAAGAAGATCAACACGACCTGCGGGCCCGGAATCCACTGCACGAAGTCGCCCGGGCTACCTGCGCCGGTCGCGTTACCGAACCCCGTCGAGGTGGCCAGCGCGATCGTGTTGAACGCCCCGGAGCGCAAAGAATCACCGAACCCAAAGTCGCTGTCGAGCCAGAGCAGCCCAACCACCAAGGTCACACCGGCGATCACGAACCCGATGTACACCCGGAACTCCCGGTCGCGGAAGTACGCCAACCAGTCACCGAGGCCAAAGCGATAGTGCAGCGCAAAGTTGATGCCGCCGATCACCATGCCCAACATGACCACGACCTCAATCAGCACGCTGTCGAAGCCGCCGATAGACGAGTCTTGGGTACTAAAGCCGCCGGTGGCTGCCGTGCTGAGACCGTGAGCAAACGCGTCGAATGGCCCCATCCCGGCGGCAAGAAATGCCACGGCAAGCAAGCCCGTGACTGCGAGATACACGTACCAAAGCCGCTTCGCCGTCTCGTTCAGCCGCGGCACCAGGTGCTCCGAGGACGGACCGGGGGCCTCGGCCCCGATCAGACCAAGTCCACCTCGACCCAACGAAGGAAGCACGGTAATCGCCAGGAGCACAATTCCCATTCCGCCAACCCAGTTGGTGAGCTGGCGGTACATCAAGATGCCGTGGCCCTGGTCAGAGATGTTGGGGTTGTAGTTAAAGAACACCGTCGACCCGGTACAGGAGAATCCCGATACCGACTCAAAGATCGCATCGTCGATGTGCATGAACGTACCGGCGAGGATGTAGGGGATCGCGCCGGCGAGCGACACGATCAGCCACGTTCCGCCGACAGCGGCAAACGATCCGGCCGTGTCGAGTTGGTCGACCTTGGTGAACCGCATCAACAAGTAGCCCGTCACCGCGAACAACGCCGTGGCAAGCAGGAGCGCAACCCCGTCAGGGTCGCCGTACAGGTACTCGACGATTGCCGAGAATGCAGTGGTGACCGACAGCCACATCAGCGACAGACCAGTGATGTGCAGCAGGGGCGAGGAGATCCGTCCGTCGTCATCGTCGAGCGCGTCGCTCGCAACCAGAGTCGGGCTCATACTGCGACGCACCTGCTGGAACCGACTCGCTACCGCCATGGGTCGACCTTGCGCCGGGTCAAGAAGTGCGAGGCCCACACGAGGCGGGCGTAGACCGGAGCAAACGCGTCGCCGAGCGCCACCAGCGCTGGGTAGACGCCCAGTCGTCCAGCGATCATGAGGCCAGCGAGTACGAACCGACTAAAGCCCGAAAGGCCGCGAACATTCTCGAAACACGACACGGCTTCCGGGCGGCACGCGTCGACCCCAAACACCGGCCCGACGTTCGACAGTGCGCTGATCGCGGCGATGAACGACAGGTGTAGCGACGACCCAAACGTCGCGACGCCGAGCGACCCGACCAAAGCCAACGAGATGTACAGCGCCGCCGAACCTACCGTGTTGTTAATGACGTATTCGTCGACCTTCTTCCCGTTGGCTTTGACGTGCATCGTTGCCGCCGGATGCACCTGGTGGGTGAGCACGCGGCGCAGGTAGAGCAGAAGCAATCGGATCCGCGAGATGTGCAGACCTCCGCCCGCCGATCCGGACATCGAGCCGATCACCATGAGCGAGAACAGCAGCGCATCGAGGAAAGGATGCCACGCACCCGCGTCTACCACTTCGAAACCGGTCGTCGTGGAGTACGAGACAACGGTAAAGATCGACCGCCGGATGCCGTCGGCGTCGCCCCCGTTGATAGCTGCGGTCACCAGCGACACCAACAAGATGAGGCCCAAATACGACCGCAGCTGAACCGATTTGAGCGCCCGTTTGGTCGACCCGCTCAGCGCCCACCACCAGATGGCAACCGACGTGCCCGCGAGCAACATACCAACGATGGCGACCCACTCGATCGCTGCGTTGTCGTAGGCCCGGAACGATCCCGCTTGGTTGGTGAACCCGCCGGTCGAAACGGTGGTAAACGACAACACCATCGCGTCGAACGATTCCACACCAGCGAGCACGTAGGCCACGAACATAGCGATCGTGAAGCCGAGGTAGATGACGCCGATCCGACGGGCTACCTCATCGAACTTGTCACCAAGAGTTCCTGAGGGACCGGGGCGGCCCTGACCGGCGCGCATCCGATACGCACCGCCGAATAGCGGCAGTACGCCGAACCCAACCACCATGATTCCGTACCCGGCCATCCACTGGGTCATAGCTCGCCAGGTGAGCAGTGCGGTGCTCGCCTGACTCGGGTCGGCCAAAACGGTCATGCCCGTCGTGGTAAACCCCGACGCCGACTCGAACAGCGCATCGGCGACCCGAAGTTCGCCGCTCACAACGAAGCCAACCGTCGATACGACGATCATCGTCACCCAGACCGAGGTCACCAGAGCCATCGCATCTCGCGAACTCAGCCGCCGGACCATGCGGTAGTAGCGAGACACCACAAGCCCGATCACCATCGACACACCCCCGACGACGAGGAAGGCCACGCCGTCGTGCAGGTGCTTGCCGGTGGAGTCCGTAATGCCCGCAATCCCGGCCACCACCATCGCAACACCGACGCTCATCATCGTGACGGCAACGGGCAAGATGGTTGCCGACCGCTTCCGAACGAATCGGTAGGGGTCGAGTTGCGAACCCCGAATAACCCCGCGATGGGGCGTTACTTCAATCACCCGAAGACGTGCGCCGCTTCTTCGATCTCGCCTGGCATGGCAATCGCCACGATGTGGTCGCGTGCCCGCAGCGTCGAGCGACCTCGAGCGATCTGGGCGTTACCATCGCGCACGATCGCACCGATCAAGACATCGTGATCGAGGTGGAGATCGCGGACCTTCATGCCGTCGGCCTTGCTGTCCTTGGTGATCTCGAACTCGACCACTTCGGCCTCGCCTTCGAGGAACGTCTTTACCTGAGCGACGTTGCCGCGCAACTGGCGCAGCACACCGTTTGCTGCCGCCGTGCGCGGTGAGGTTGCGGCGTCGATGCCGACCTCGTGCAGCAGGGGTAAAAGTTCGAGTCGGTGAGCGAGCGAGATCGTCTCGTTGGCGCCTTCGGACTTGGCGAACAGGCAGGCCAAAATGTTGGCGTGGTCCTCGCCGGTAAGGGCAATAACCACATCGAAGGACCCGACCTGGGCATCTCGCAGCAGTTCGCTGTCGGTGATATCGCCATTGAGCACGAGGACGTTTTTGAGCCGCTCGGCGAGTTCGTCGCACCGGTCGGGGTCGCGCTCGACCACCACGACCTCTGAACCTCGGTCGTGCAGCAGTTTGGCCAGAATCTCGGCGGTGCGACCACCGCCGAGCAACATGATCCGGCGCAGCTCACCACCCTCGAGACCCAGCAGCGAGGTCACCTCACGACGCGCTTCGGTCCGCACGACCATGCGCAGGCCATCGTCGGCTTCGAGCACGTGGTCTCGGCGGGGGATCACCGTCTTGTTGTTTCGGGTTATCGCCCCGACGAGGAACTGCCAGTCGGGCTCGAACATCTCGCCCACCTCGGAGAGTTGCATGCCAACCAACGGTGCCCCGGATTGAAGACGAGCGCCGAGCACCACAACCTCGCCGTCGCACAACTTCACGACCTCGCTGGCGCCCGGGTACTCGAGCAGGCTCAGCAATTCCCGGGCGGTTTCGTCGTCGGGGTCGATGACCAGATCGACCTCCATGGCGTCGCGCACCTTAGCGGCGTTGCGCCCCCGCAATTCCTCGGACTCGATCCGAATGACCGTCTCGGGAACCCCCGCTTGTTTCGCGAGTTTCGATGCCACCAGGTTCACTTCGTCGTTGGTGGTAACCGCCACCAACATGTCGCACTTTTCGAGGCCCGCCATAGCGAGAACCGAGGGATGGGTTCCGCTTCCGGCGAGAACCGGAACACCCAGCTCTGCTTCGACGCGGCGGCGCTGTTTCGAGCTCTTTTCGATGATGACGACATCGTGGCCTTCGCGACTCAGCGTGGCCGCAACGTGAGTTCCGACTTCGCCGGCACCGACGACAATGATGTGCATAGGACCCATCTTTGCCCAGCGCGGGTGATCAGTGCGCCATCCAGCCAGGAAACGGCCCGAAGATTTCGTTCTCGGTCACGATGTAGTCGAGCGGCACATCCCAGCTCTCGGCCACCACTTCGTCGACCTGTTGCAAGCCGTGGGCGACCCCGACCAATACCGGACGCTCGCCCGTCGCCCCGATCCGGAACCCGAACGCCCGGTCGTAGTAGCCGCCTCCCATTCCCACCCGGTGACCGAGTCGATCGAATGCGACCAGGGGCACGAGCACGGCGTCGAGGTCGGGGGCCTCGATTGCCTGCACACCGGCCGGAGGTTCGAGGATTCCGTATTTGTTCTTTACCAGTGGTTGCTTGCCCGCATCGCCAAGGCCGCCCGCCGCAGCGAACAACCGGAACTCCATCGTGAAGTCCTCCCCCACGACCGGCACGAACACCGCGGCGGCAAGCATTGCTGTGGTGGGGCCCGGGTCGAGTTCGCCCGCCATCGGGAGGTACGAACCAACGGTTTGGGCCGAGGTGAGCGCCTCGATCTGCAGGCACTGCTGGGCTACCGCCTGACCATGTTCGGTGGCGATCTCGGGCGACAGGTTTCGACGGGCAGCCCGCATCGTGCGTCGGAGTTGCTCGGTATCACCCTTTTCGGGCGTGTGATCGGCCATCATTTCCTCGCTCTCGGGCACAAGCGGACGACTAACTGCCTTACCGGGCAGTAACGGCAGAACCTTTGGGGGGTTTCTGTGTTTGTGCCCATGGGCCTGCAATATTACCTTTGCTCTGTTACCAACTGGCGGGTTTGGGTTCCCCGAGCCGACACGCCAGCCATGTTGAAGGAGACAACCTTTTGAGTTCCATTCCGTATCTTGCGATCGTGTCGGCGCTAGCCGCCCTCGGTCTTGCAGGCTTTTTCTTTGCCGATGTGAAGAAGGCCTCGCCAGGCAACGACCGCATGGTCTTCCTGATGACCGAAATCCAGAAGGGTGCCCGGGCTTTCCTGAAGGCCGAGTACACGTGGGTTTCGGTGTTCGTTGCGGTCATGCTCGTGCTGATCGCCATCGTGATCACGCCGTTCGCTGCGGTGTCCTACCTCATCGGGGCGGTGCTCTCGGCCCTCGCTGGCTATGTCGGTATGACCGTCGCGACCATGGCGAACGCCCGAACCACCGAAGCGGCCAAAGACGGCCCAGGAAAGGCGCTACCGATCGCCTTCCGCGGCGGAGCGGTTATGGGCTTCTCGGTCGCCGGCCTAGCGCTGCTTGGCCTGATGGTCGTCTACGCCATCTTCGTGCTGTTGATGGAACACGAACGAGCCTTTGAGATCGTTACGGCCTACGGCCTTGGCGCATCCTCGATCGCATTATTCTCCCGTGTGGGTGGTGGCATCTTCACCAAAGCCGCCGATGTGGGCGCCGACCTCGTCGGCAAGGTTGAGGCCGGAATCCCTGAAGACGACCCTCGGAACCCGGCCACCATCGCCGACAACGTGGGCGACAATGTCGGCGACGTGGCCGGTATGGGTGCCGACCTGTTCGAGTCGTACGCCGGATCGATCATTGCGCCCATCTCACTCGTCGCCTTCGCTATTGGGGTAAACGCCGACGCAATCGGCGACGACGCCCTCCCGCTGTTGATGTTCCCGATCGCAATTGCGTTCGTCGGAATGATCGCATCCATTATTGGTTCGTTCCTCGTTAAGGGCGGCGAAAGCACCGACTCGAAGGCGTTGAGTAAGGCGCTTCACATGGGCACCAACGTGGCGATGGGACTCACTATTGCGGCCACGGTCGGTATCGCGTTCTGGCTGTTCAACGACAGCACGCTCTTTGAGAACCCTATCGGCCTCGCCATCTCGGTCATCGGCGGTCTCATCGTTGGTTGGGCGCTCGGCAAGGTGGCCGAGTACTACACCTCTGACCACTACGCGCCGGTGCAAAAGATTGCTGCGCAGTCCGAGACCGGTCCCGCCACCACCATCCTGGCCGGTATCAGCGCCGGCATGGTCTCGGTTGCGTCGTCGGTTGCTCTGATTCTCGTCGGCGTGCTCGTGGCCTACTGGGGCGGCGAATATGCGTTTGCCGACGACATCAGCAACCTCGAAGGCGGCATCTACGGCATTGCCGTCGCTGCGATCGGCATGTTGGCAACCACCGGCGTCGTCGTTTCGGTCGACGCCTACGGACCGATCGCCGACAACGCTGGCGGTATTGCCGAAATGGCCGAGCTCGATCCCTCGGTTCGCGAAGTAACCGATGCCCTCGACAGCCTCGGCAACACCACCGCCGCAGTCGCCAAGGGCTTCGCCGTTGGTTCTGCGGCCCTCACAGCCCTCGCATTGTTCAAGAGCTTTGAGTTTGCGGTCAGAGAGGCCGGCGGCGAACTAAACCTCAACATTGGCGAAGTCGATGTCTTCATTGGCTTGTTCCTAGGTGCGGGTCTGCCGTTCTTGTTTGCCGCCCTGACCATCGATGCCGTTGGCCGGGCAGCCAACGAGATGATCGAAGAGGTCCGGCGCCAGTTCCGGGAGATTCCGGGACTACGCGAAGGTAAAGAGGGAGTCATTCCCGACTCGGCTCGTTGTGTTGCCATCTCAACCCAAGCGTCGCTGAAGGAAATGATCATTCCTGGCGCCCTCGCGGTTGTTGTACCACTCGTCGTTGGGTTCATCAGCGTCAACACCCTCGGCGGTCTCTTGGCTGGTTCGTTGGTAACCGGCTTTGCTTTGGCGATCTTTATGGCCAACGCTGGTGGCGCCTGGGACAACGCCAAGAAATACATCGAAGCGGGCGCCCACGGTGGCAAGGGCGGCGACCAGCACAAAGCTGCAGTGGTCGGTGACACCGTTGGTGACCCCTTCAAGGACACCTCGGGACCGGCCATGAACATCTTGCTCAAGGTCATGACCATCGTGTCGCTGGTGTTCGCATCGGCGTTCGTGGGTTAACCGAGCGCTATCACGGGGTTTTGCCCCGTTGAACAGGTAGTTTGAAGGGGTGTGGCAACAGTGTCACACCCCTTCTGCAGTATTGGTACATGGCTACCTTTCCTCCCCACAACAATCACAAGAACCGGTCCCGTACCCCCACCTTTGCTGCCCTCGACGGCGGCGAGGAGCGGATCCGGACCGATGAAAGCCCCGACGCCTTCGTTCGCCAGCTCACCCCGAACGAGTTCTTGTCGGTTGAACATCGCCAGATCCGCCGCCAGATTGTCGAGGTGTGCTTCGCCACCGGCGTCACGATCGACCGCGACGTGCTCACCATCATCTTGGCCACCAAAGCGGGACGCGACGAGGCGTTTGGCCTGTGGACCCCCACCACGGTTCGAGAGCTGTTGTGGGTCGACATCGTCGAGTGGTGCTTGATGCACGAAGTCGATGTTCCCGGCGACGTCCCCGAGACCCTGTGGGCCATGCTCGGGTGCCTCGCCGTGCCCGACGAGGAGATCGCGGCGCTGCGCGAACCGCTGACCCTCGAGGCCGGCCTCGACCGCAACGGCCGCCGCAAGCCCAACAAGCGTCGCCACCCCAGCCGCAAACGGGTCAGCTAACCTCAGCGCAGTATGAGGCTGCACTGGGAACTTCCGCTTTCTACCGCCGGTATCGAAACCGAGCTCGGTGACGGTACTCCCGTGCGGATTCGACCCATCGATGCCGACGATGGCCCCGCCCTCGACGCGGCGTTTCAGCGCATGTCGCCTCGGTCGCGCTATCTGCGGTTCTTTACCATTCGCGACGAACTCAGCGCATCGATGATCGATGGCTTTACCGACATCGACCACCGGCTGCATAGGGCGTGGGTGGTGATCGATCCGGCAGTTCCCGGCGAACTCGATCGCGAAGCCGATGGCATCGGCATCGCGGTGGCCCGGCTGATTGGCTTGGCCGACGAACCCACCGTTGCCGAGGCATCGCTGGCGGTGATCGACGACTACCAGAAACGAGGCGTGGGCCGCCTGTTGCTCGACTTGTTGGTGAGCACCGCCGCCATCGCCGGCGTCGAGAAGCTGCGGTTTGAAACCTTGTGGGAGAATCGGGGCATGCGCCGCCTTTTGGGCACGCTCGACGCGCAACAAAACAAGGAACTCAGCGACGCAACGGTGTTGGTGTATGACGTCCCCATCAGCGATGGCGACGACGACACTGCGGGTGCCCTCTACGAAATCCTTCGCTGGATTGCCCGCTCGGAAAGCCAAGCCGAGGCCGCCGAACACTAGGGCGCTAGTGCTCGGCCAAGAACTCCAGAACGCGGTCGGCGAGCTCGTCGGCGTGAGCACGGTTCGAGAACATGTGGTCGGCGCCATCGATCACCACTTTGGTGGCGTGGCTTCCCGCGGCGTCGGCCAGCGCATGGCCATTGGCTGGCTCGACCACCGTGTCGTTGCCGGCAATCACCACCAGGTACGGCCGGCCGATCGATGCCGCCGCTTCGAGCACATCGTGGTTGTTGAGGTCGTCAAGAAACCCCGTGCCTAGGCAGAACGGCCGCCCGCCGAGCGACACTTCGGCTTTTCCTTGGCGAGCAATTTCGTCCACTTTGTGGGTGAACAGGTGACGCACATGATCGACCGCGCTCGGCGCCGCGAGGGTGATAATGGAGCTCACGGTCTTGAGCCGGTGAGCGGCCAACAACGCGGCCGCTCCACCCAAGCTGTGGCCGATGAGCACACAGGGGCCATAACCGCGTTCGATCAACGTTGTTGCGGCTCGGGTGAGATCGGACACATTCGACGACACCGATGTGGATTCAAAGGCCCCACCCGACTCTCCGAGTCCAGTGAAGTCGAATCGCAGCACCGCATACCCAGCGTCGGCGAGCGCCTTGGCCAGCCGCAGCGTCGTACGGATGTCTTTGCCGCAGCTAAAGCAATGGGCGATCAAAACCGATCCGAGGACCGGCGTTTGGGCTGCGGGGTGGTGCAAAACACCCGACAATTTGGCACCTGCTCCGCCCACAAAGGTCAGTTCTTCGGTGGTCGGCATATCACTTTGTGTGCTCACGGCGAGCTCTTCTTTCACAGTGGGTGAGAATTAGGGATTTTGGCCTAGATGACCGGGTCGAATTGCTCATAAGCGGCCCCAACCCGCCGAACACCTACCTATCGGGCAACCGGGCGGAACCGGGCCGAAAACAGCAACCGATTCACTTTGGACAGATCATGTCAGCTCATACCTCGAACAACACGAACCCCGTCGGCAATTCCCCTGCCGCTCGTGCCTCGACTGGCGCCCGGCGCCAGGCACCGGTCCTTTCGGGTGCCGATTCCTGGCGACGACTCCTGGCCGAAGAGGATCAGCGGTGCGAACGCACGGGCTTTCGGGCCGGAGTGATCAGCATCGATCACGGTCCAGCAGACCAAGCCTCCACCCGAACCGCCGCGGTGGTTCGAGTCCTGGGCGAAACGCTCAGCCTCACCGACCGAGCCTGCATCCTCAACGACAACGAAATCGCCATCTTGATGATGCCGGTAGCCGACACCGGAGCAACCGAACGACTGGCTCGCACCATCAACACCCAACTCGAGCAACGGGGCATCTCGGCGGCGATTGGCTTCGCCCTGCGCCGAGATGACGGTTCGGGACTCAGCGGCGCGTCGGCTCGTGCCGATGCCTGCGCAGCCATCGCTCACGCTCGCAAGATTCGCCTGTAGACCCGAGGTTAGGACGGCGTTGTGGCTAGAACTTCAGCGATCGCCGCAACAACATCAGCTAGGTCGGGCGGTTGCTCGACCCCCAAGGCCTCCAGGGTAAAGAAGGCTTCGGTATGAGCACCTCTCCCCTGCAAGCTGACGACCAACTGACTGGGGCTGGGATTGCCCATGGCGACCACCGCCTCGAGGTAACCCGACGAAGCGTCGGCGTAGGTGAGGTCGCCGACGATATCGAGGGCGTGCGCAAGACGGGCGTAAAGCTCATCGGGTGGCGCCTCGACCCGGAGCGCGTCGTCGACCACCTCGACCGGATCGACGGTTGGCTCGGGAAGAAGCGCATGGGAATCTCCCGGGTGGGCGAGGTGGGCCTCAAACGCCTGCATCGCCAGGTTCAACCGAATGGTCGCCTCCGCACCCTGCTCACCCGCAATGTCGGGGTGGCTCTCGCGGACGAGCCGTCGATACCGGTCTTGGGCCTCGGCCAAGCTGACACTCGGATCGACACCGAGTATCTGACACGCTTGGCGGAAATCGACCACGTTACTCACCGAGCCATCGTCGCATGGTTAACCAACGATGCACGACCCAAACCAAGCCCCGCTCAGGCCAGCCTGTTCATACGCCTCGCCGGTAGGCTGGCGTGCTGCCCATGAGTCGTTCACGAAAAGTTCTCGCCCTCGCCCTTCCCACCGCCGCCGCCGCTGCATGGTTCGCCCGCCAATCGGCCGCCGAATCTGGTCAAGGCGGGGTCAGCCACGTCACCCGGTTCGACCGCAACCGCAAAATGGCCCAAATGTCGGCCCGGCTCGGCGCAGAGACCGCAGTCCACAAAGCCCGCCGGGCCGTTACGCCAAAGGCCCGCCGCGAAGACCTCGACGCCGAGTTCCAGGCCCGCACCGCCCAACACATCGCCGACGAACTCGGCGACATGAAGGGCGCGTTGATGAAACTCGGCCAAATGGCCAGCTACCTCGACGATGGCCTTCCCGAACCGGTTCGGTTGGCGCTTGGCCAGCTACAACAAGACGCTCCGCCGATGGATTTCGAGCTCACCCGCTGGGCGGTCGAGAAAGAGCTCGGGTTCGACCTCGACTCGGTGTTCTCGTATTTCTCGCCCGAACCGATCGCCGCCGCATCGATTGGCCAGGTCCACCGAGCCACCACCCACGACGGCCGCGAAGTCGTCGTGAAAGTCCAGTACCCCGGCATCGACGAGGCCATCGCCTCCGACCTCGACAACACCGACATGGTGGCTCGCATCATGTCGATGATCTTCCCGGGCCTCGAACCAGCACCCCTCGCCGAAGAACTCAAAGAACGGATCGGTGAAGAACTCGACTACGAGACCGAGGCCGACAACCAGGAGTTGTTCGCCAACTTCTACGCCGACCACCCGTTCATCCACATTCCCGAGGTGCAGCGCGATCTGTCCTCAAAGCGGGTTCTGACCTCCTCGTTCGCCGAAGGGTCTCGTTTCTCCGAAGTCGAAACGTGGAGCGAAGACGAACGGAACCTGGCGGCCGAAACCATGTTCCGGTTCGTCTTCCGAAGCTTGTATCGACTCCTCGCCTTCAACGGCGACCCACACCCCGGCAACTACCTGTTCCGGCCTGGCGGTCACATTACGTTCCTCGACTTTGGTTTGGTGCGACGGTTCGACCCCGACGAAACCGACTTCTTTGGCGTGTTGATCCGCACGGTCCTCGCCGGCGATCAGGCCGCATTCCGCAAGGCTCTCGAGGACGGCGAACTGTTGCGAGCCGACGCACCGTTCACCGACGCCGAGATCCACGAATGGTTCATGCACTTCTATGAGATTGTGCGCAACGACGGGCCAACCTCGCTCGACGCCGAATACGCGTCAGAAACCTTGCGCCGCACGTTCGATCACAAAACCAACGAGATCCTCAAATACGCCAACGTCCCGCCCTCGTTTGCCCTGATTCAACGAATCAACCTAGGTATCTATGCACTGCTCGCCCACCTGGAAGCAACCGCGAACTGGCGCCGCATCGCCAACGAACTTTGGCCGTGGGTCGACGGGCCGCCGGCCACCCCAATGGGCGAACAAGAAGCCGCCTGGCTCGCCCAAAAACCCAAGGCCAGCTAACCGAACTGGCCCGCCTACGCGTACCTAGAGGTACGCGTTTCATCCCCAGTTCAGGTCGATTCGGGTGGGTTAGGGAGATGGCGGGCGATTTCGATTGCTACCCGGGCGTTGTTTTCGGCCAACGCAAGATTGGCGGGCACCGTCGCTCCGCCAGTAGCGGCGGCGATGGCCGCCAACACGTAGGGTGTCGTGGCGGCACCGACCACACCTTCGGCTTCGGCTTCGGCGAGTGATGTCTCGATCGCTGCGTCGATGGTCTCCTCGGCGATGGCATCGGCTTCGGGGATCGGCACCGTCACCAGAATCCCGCCAGCGCGTCCGAGGCCGAACTGCGCCGCCGCAACCTCCGCCGCTTGCTTCGGTGTCTCGATAGTGCGAGGCACCGGCACCCCGCTCGATCGGGCATAGAACGCCGGGAAGGTGTCGGTGTTGAGTCCGAGAACCGGAACTCCTTGCGTTTCGAGCAACTCGACCGTGCGGGCAATGTCGAGAAAGTTCTTGGCGCCCGCACATACCGTCACCACATCGTGGGCCCCGAGCGCTCCGATGTCGGCGCTTACGTCGAGTCCGTCGCCCCGGTGGACCCCGCCGATGCCGCCGGTCGCAAACACTCGGATGCCAACCGCGGCGGCCAGAAACAGCGAGGCCGATACCGTCGTTGCGCCGACCGGCCATTTCTCGGCGACGGCAACCGGGAGTTCGCGTTCGGCAGCTTTTTGGGCCGGGCCGAGAATGCGGTCGTGTTCGTGCTCGGCCAGTCCAATCCGGGGTACGCCGTCGATGACCGCGGTTATCGCCGCGGTTCCTCCCCCAGCCTCGATGGCGCCGATGCAGCGATCGAGCGCTTCCTGGTTGGCCGGCGACGGCAGTCCCAGATTGGAAAAGATGGTGCTTTCAAGCGCCACAACCGGACGCCCCTCGGCCAGTGCGGACTCGACCGCTTCAGATACGTTGATCACCCCGACAATCTAGGCGGTCAAGGTGGCGCCTGGCGCCTGCACACAACGGGCGGCGAGCTTGTGGGCCCGATCGACCGCTACTCGAGGCGACGACCCGTCGAGCAGGGCGCCCAAATACCCGGCGGCAAACGCATCGCCGGCGCCGGTGGTGTCGACGACCTCGAGCGATTTTACCGGCACCTCCATCACGTCGCCTTTGGCCGACACGATCAGCGTCGGATCAGCGCCTTGCTTGACGATGGTGGTTCCTGCGCCACGAATCGGAGCGCCCACTTCGTAGCCGAGGGCACCATGTTCGTCGTCGTTCGCGAACACCGTCGCTGGCTGAACCGTTTCGAGAAAGGCGCGCAATTCTGCCGGACCAAACTCCTCGATCATCGCCGTCGACGACAGGTCGATCGTGATCGCGCACCCCAACTCGCTCGCATCGCCGATCAGTCTCGATGTGGTGCGGGCCAGCGGATCGGTAACCAAGCTGTAGACCGGCACGTGCAGTACATCGGCGCCGTCGAGCACGTCGTCGGCGGTTATCGCCAACTGCACGCTGGCCCCTCGGTCGGTCAGGAAGGTCCGTTCGCCACGGGAGTCGACCAACACGATGATCGATCCGGTCGAACCTTGATGAGTGACCCGAGTGTCGACCCCGCAGTCGCCGAGTTCGGCGGCCAAGCGTCGGCCGAGCGGGTCATCGCCCACCTGGCCCACGAACCTGACCGGCGTGTTGTCCTGGGCGGCAAACGCCGCCACGTTGGCCGCACTACCACCGCGTCGACGAAACACCTGGGTGGGGGTATCGGTACCTTTGCGAGGGTCGGCCCGCAGATGCGCGACAACGTCCTCTACTAAATCGCCTATCGAAACAAGCACCGGGTCAAACCTGGTTGACCGGAGCGACCTTAGGAGGTTGTTGCGTCGGTATTGTCGCCGCTCGATGCAGTGAGATCGATGATCTCGGCATCGTCGCTGGCCGGTACTGGTTCGGGCGGGCTGTAGGCGCCGGCCAGTTCCATGAGGTCATCAGCCATCTGCTTGAGACGGTGCTGTTCGACAATGATCGTGCCCTGGACCCGTTCGAGGTCGAGGTTGCGCTGTTCGATATCGCCTTCGAGTTCGCGAAGGTCGTTCTGCAACCGACTGGCGGCCTCGAAGGCTTTGCGGTCGCCATCGCGGCTGATCTCGGCGGCCCGAACCTCGGCTTCGGCCAAGATCTCGTCGGCACGGACTCGGGCTTCGCCGATTGCGTCGGCCGATGCCTTTTGCGCCATGCGCAAGATAACTTCGGCGGCCTCTTCGTTGGCGAGGCGCTGGGCCGGGCCAATCTCGGCTTCTTTGGCAACCGCTACTTCTTCAACGACATCTTCTTCGACCTCGGCGACCGGAGCGGCAACCGCCGCCACTGCTGGCTCAGGTGCTGGTGCCGGCGCTGCCGCGAGCTTTGCCTTTTCGGCCTGGCAGGCTTCAAGCTCGGCGCCGACCCGACCAATCTCGGCGTGCAGCGAATCGATCTGCGCAGCGACCTGTTCGAGATAGGCGTCGACTTCGGCTGGGTCGTACCCCTTGCGAGCTTTCGCGGTGAACGCCTTTGCGATTACGTCGCGTCCGGTAAGGCCTCTATCAACTGCCATCTAAGTACTCTCTCCATGTATCGCCGAGAGCCAATTTTGACTCACCAACAACGGCTTTACCAGTAGCCAACCCGCAAATGGGCCGGATGACCTAGGGCCAAAACCGGTCTTTACTCTGGCAACATTGCTAACACATCCCCCGTGAGTCCCGCCAAGTGGGCTATAAGGAAGCAATTCTCACGCAATGTGGCGCACCGCTCACCGCGGTGCTCGAGGGTGCGTACTAGCCGATGTACTGGCGAGGATCGACCGGAGTTCCGTTCTGGCGGATCTCAAAGTGAAGGTGCGGACCGGTCGAGAGGCCGGTCGAGCCAATCTCGCCGATCTTTTCGCCCTTGTTCACCGACGCGCCAACCGAGGTCTTGATGCCGCCCTCACGCTGGTGGCAGTACACCGACGTGAGACCGCCACCGTGGGAGATGATGACGGTGTTACCACAGCCGCCGTTCCAACCGGCGAGAATGACCTTGCCGTTCGCCGCGGCAACAATTGTCGTGCCCGATGCGCCGCTGATGTCGACGCCGTTGTGCATCCGGGTGTACCCAAGGATCGGGTGACGACGAGGCCCGAACGGTGAACCGATTCGGCCCGCGGTGGGCTTGGTCCAGCCATCGGCCGACGGCGGGTTGAGCAACTCATCGAGTTCGGCTTCCTTCTGGCGGATGATCGCCTTCAGCTCATCCTCTTCAGCGATCGCATGTTCGAACTGTTGATTCCACTCGTCGAGACGACGTTGAACATCGGCCTTGAGCCGCTCCTGGGTTGCCTGACGCTCGGCCAGCACCTCAAGCTCGCTCGCCCGACGCTCGGTGATGGTCTTCACCTCGGCACGGGCGATCGCTGCCTCGGCGGTTACGTCGGCTAGGTCGGCCTGGAGTTGGCGAAGATCGTCAAAGGCATCGTCGCGGTTCTGGTTCGCCACGTCGATGTAGGACACCTTGCGAACCGTCTGGCTCAGGTCGGCCGACTCAAACCACACATCGTTCGACTGGGCGGCACCGGTGTAGGCATCGACGGCAAACTGCTTGGCCGCCAGCCGGGCCTCGCTGATCTCGCCTTGGAGGGCTTCTTCAGCCTTCTTCGAACGGCGCACAAACCGCTTCGCGTTAGCGAGGTCGACCTCGGCGGCTTCGACTCGGGCCAGCTGCGCCTCAACCGACGCAATCGCCGCGTCGAGCGCCTCTTGGACCTCGGCGTTCTCGGCTTTGAGGACATCAACTTTGGCCGCTGCTGCTGCTTTGGCAGCCGCTGCCTCCTCGCGTTCTTGACGGGCCCGATCGATCTCGCTTTTGAGATCAGCTTCCTCAGACGCAACAGCGGTAGACACCAGCACCATCATCAGCGCCATCAGGGCAGCAAGAAGACGCGCACTCATGCTCGTTCGAAAATGGAGATACACCCAGGAAATCCTTGTTGCGGTTCCGCCCGCAGCGGACCAATCTATCGCCGCTCAAGCCCTAAGGGACCTCACCAGCCCAAATCTGTCAAACCCGGCCTTTTTGGTCGGTCGCTCGCAAGCTCGCTCCCTCTGCGCTTCGCTATGACGCTCAACCTGTGCCCCTCGCCCTCCGCGAGCTCCGGGCTCTTTGCCTTATTCCCCTTGAAATTTTCGCGCTTGACTGGCTCTTAGCGGGTTAAGCGCGATCAGAAACTGGGTTTACAGGTATTCGAGGGGGTTTACCGGGGCGCCGCCTTGTCGGATTTCGAAATGCAGGTGTGGCCCGGTTGACGCGCCGGTTGAGCCAACATCGCCAACCCGGTTGCCCGCCGAAACTTCGGCGCCGACGCTGGTGCGGATCGCCGACATGTGGCAGTACACCGAGGTCAACCCGCCACCGTGGCTGATCATCACCGTGTTGCCGCAGTTGCCGTTCCCGCCAGCAAAGGTGACCGTGCCGGCTGCAGCGGCGATAACCGGAGCTCCCGTGCCGGCGCCGATATCGATGCCGTTGTGCATCCGGTCGTCGCCGTAAATCGGGTGGGTCCGGACCCCAAAGGTCGAGGTCACCGGTCCCGACGCCGGCCAGACCCAACCAGCAGCTGACGGCGGTGGCGGAGGGTTCCGGATGAGATCGAGCTCGGCCTCGAGTTTGCGGATCTGATCCGCGAGCTCGTCGTCGGCGGCGAGGCTGTGGTCGAACTCGAGGTTCCACTCGGCGAGGCGCCGCTCGACGTCGGCCTGGAGCCGTTCTTGGGTGGCTCGCCGCTCGGCGAGTAC
>CALHTF010000033.1 GCA_938038815.1 uncultured Acidimicrobiales bacterium
CGTTCGGGCTTGCGGCCGGTTATCGCGACCTTTGCTCCGAGCCCTCCGAGGTGGCGGGCTAAACCCAAACCAATCCCGCTCGATCCGCCGGTGATCAGCACGACGCGGCCGGCGAGATCGTCGTGGGGCATCAGGTTGGCCCCGGCCCGCGCAACACTCGGGTCTTGCCGAACGAGTTCCCGAAGAGCAGGCGACCTTCTTCGTCGAGCGTTACCCCCGCGCCGAGGGTGTTGAATTTGGCGCCGCCGAGTACGAAGTGGAACTTCGACTCACCGGTGGTCCAGTCGAGTGCCTCGATGGTGAACTTCTTGTCCCGAACACCGCAGGTGTACACGAGGTCGGATTCTTGGGACACAAATGGCACCGAGTTGGGTGACGAAACCTCGTTGTTCACCCACGCCTCTTTCAGTTCCCGCGCCTCGGGATCCCATTCGTATTTGTGCAGTCCGTACGGCGTGTACTCGGGTTTGTGGGGAAGTTGGAACACCAACAGCCGGGCGCCTTGGGCGGGAAAACCTTCGGGTACCGACGCTGGCTCGTTGTTCACCGTCATCGCCCCATAGCCCGACACGGTGATCGACTGTTCGGTCTTGATCTCTTCCAAGTCGGGGTCGCCCATGTTCGCCGGGCCGATGCCAGCGATACGGCGATCCGGAGCGTTGGGCAATTGTTCCCAGTCGTCGGGGATCTCGTCGCGCCAGGCGTAGGTGATGTTGACGACTTCGTCGCCATCGCCAAAGACCACGAAGTGGTCCTCGTCGGGCCCGAAACCCATCAACGAGGGGGTGGTTCCCGATCCGCAACCGCCACCGTTTCGATACGGCATCGACCACGCGCCATCGGCTTCATCGAGCGACAGCTTTTCGCCGGTCCAGATCACCTTGTGGAGGTGATGGTTGGACGAGGTGTAGATGGCGTTGTCTTCGTCAATACACATCGACGTGCGCAGCCAGCCGTAGCCCGTGTTGCCCCGTTCGGCTTCGCGCATCGCGCAGTAATCGGCCGCTTCTTCGGCGGCGCCCGGAAGCTGGATTGCCTCGTACTCGCTGAAGTCGCGGGCCAAACAAACGACCCAGCCGTGGTCGGTGGTGAGCACGAGTCGCCCGTCGAAGGTCATACCCATGCCAACGAAGAAGCCATCGATATGGTCGGGGCGATTCCAACGGTCGCGTTCGAGGATCGCTGATGCCCGATCGGTGGGGTCTTGTTCCACATAGGCCACCGCGTGGTCTTTGCGGCCGAGGAACAACGTATTGGTTTTGTCGATAAGGGCGTACACCCCGTCGAGGCCGGTCATGAACCGCAGCGACAGGTTGATCCCGTATTCGACCGCATCCCAACCTTCGAGTTCGTCGAGCTTGTCGGTGAAGTCGATCATCTCCTCGACCGATGGGTCGCCTTCGTCGCCGAACTGCAGGGTCGCCAGGATTTCGAGCGTCTCGTAGTCGAGCTTGTACATCCGGTACCGGCCGTTGTTCCACAGCACTCGCTTGCCGTCGGGGTAGACCGGTGAAATCAGCTGGCCGAAGTTGCCGGCACCGGTCCACTGGTACGTGATGGCGTCGTCGGGCAACACCTCGGTCGGGCCTTCAGGGCCCCGCCACGGCACGTTGTCTTGCTGGTCGGAGCGACCATGGCCGATGGGGTTGCTCGAGTCAGCGAGGAACGGGTTGCGGGGTCCGGGTTGCACGGCGGATTTCTCCAGAAGGTGTAGCGGTTACAGGCGGAAGGGTTCGAGTTCTTGACCCTCGATCGATACCCGATGCACGATTCGTTGCTCGGTGAAGTCGAACAGGGCGTAGTGCTGGGTGGACCAGTTGTCCCAGATCAGCACGTCGCCTTCGGTCCAGGTGTGGCGGTAGGTGAAGTCGGGTCGGGTTACGAGGTCCATCAGGAACGGCAGGATCACCTCGGACTCGTTGGGCGGAAGGTTGACGATGCCGCGGGTAAAGATCCGGTTGACGAACAGCGCTGGCTTGCCGGTAACCGGGTGCTTGATGACCACCGGGTGTTGGGTTCCCTTGCCCGGGAGGATGTCATGGGCGGCCCGGCGGTTGTCGATCAGTTTCTTCATGCCGCCCGACAACGAGTCGTAGGCGGCGTAACAGCTGGCAAACACGGTGTCGCCGCCCACCGATGGCCGCTTGCGCATGCACAGGGCTGCGCCGAGCGGAACGTCGGGCCGATACGTGGCGTCGGTGTGCCACTTGTCGGCCTTGTAGCCGCCTTCGCTATCGAACACGCTGATGTGATCGTGGTCGGGGTGCGGGGTGTTCTGGTCTTCAGCGGGCGAGGTGGTGCCAAAGATCTGGGCTAGGGCGATGTGTTGTTCGGGCGTCGGGTTCAGGCCTCGAAAAACCAGTACCTGATGTTCATAGAGCGCATCGTGAAGCGCTTGGTCGACTTCGCCGCTCAACAGCTGATCGATCGATGCCTCGACCGCCGCCCCAATGAGCCCCGATGTTTTGGTGACGGTAAGGCTCAACGCGTAGGTCCAGTCGGCATCTGCATAGTCATGTGGTTATCTTCTCAGGTCACCCGTACCAAGACCATATTTCGTGCGCCGCTAGTCCCGACTGAGCGGGTCGCCTTGAGGCGGAGCGATAAAGATACCGGTCGCCTCGGCGGTGATCGTCGTTCCGGCGAAGAGCTGACCGGTAGCAACGTGCTTGCGGCCTTCGCTGTGGGTGTAGGCCGCCCGCACGATGAGCGGTTCGTGCAGCGGCGTACCGGCTTTGAAGCTCACGTTCAGCCCCGCGGTGAGGCCCGAAGCCCCGGCCGCCATCGCCGCCAGGCCGATGGTTTCATCGAGCAGCGTGGTCACCACGCCGCCGTGGGCCCGTTCGGGTGGGCCACCGTGAGCTTCGGTGAGGGTGCAGTGGCCGACGACCTCGACCGCCACGGGCCCGTCCCTCACAATCTCAAACGGTTCGAAGGTGAGCGGAGGGGCGTGCGGGTTGAGTCGTCCAGAGCCCGCCTGGCTGAGGTTCTCGATCCGGCCGTTGCGGTGGCGGCCGAGTCGGATCAGGTCGGTGCGGGTTTCGCTACGAAGCTGGTCGGTCAGCCTGCGGACATCGGAGGCGATCACCGCTTGGACGTCGGCGTCGAGATCGGTCACCGTCGCCGCATCGACAAGTGCCCTGACCGCATCGGTGAGTTCGAAGAGTTCGTTTGCAAGATCGTTGGGGTCGCCGAGCGAGTCGCCAAGTTGTTGCGCCAATTGCCAGGCCGAGGGTGGAGTCGACTCGTTGGCCATCAATCCTCCAAGAAGGTGTGTCGGTAGCGCTCGAAACCGGGGCCTTGGTCGAGGCCGAAGCTGGCCGCATCGTAGTGGTGGGCGCCAACCCCATCTTGGCGAGACGTGTTCGCCTCGGCTGCTGCCTGGTCGAGAACCGCTGGCGGAACCGGTCGGTCGAGCTGTTGGTACAGGCTGGTGATCGCCGCGGCGGGGTCCGAGACAATTCGGACGTGCTGTAGGTGGGCGACTCGCAGGTTGTCGAGGGTGCCGGCCTCGGTGTGGTCAACCAACCGGTCGAGGCTTCGACCGTAGAGATCGTGGTGGTAGCGGCCGATGGCGAACGGGTCGACGTTGTCGGAAAAGGCCGACCGGAGGGTGGCGATCAGGCTCGAAACCGACGCCAGCATGGGTGCTGGGTCGCGGTGGGTGAACACCAACGTTGCGTCGGGGTAGGTGGCGATTAGTTCGGGCAATCCTTGGAGGTGTACCGGCGACTTCAGGACCCACCGGCGCTTCGGCATGTGTTGTTGGAGTAGCTGCAAGACCTGGCGGTGGGCGAGGTAGGCCGGGGTCATGTCGCAGCGCTGAAGCCAGTCGACATAGCTGGGCACGTGATACCGGCTGACGAACTCTTCGGACCGGAACGAAAAGGCCATTGCCGACAGACACTCCTTGGGCATGCGGGCCGAATAGGAATGGATCGTGTTGAGTCCTTGGGCCACCGACTGCGGAAACACGAGCTCGGTGGCCATCTGTTCGATGCGCGGGTCGGTGTCGAAGGTTTCGGGGGTGGGCGCG
>CALHTF010000034.1 GCA_938038815.1 uncultured Acidimicrobiales bacterium
GCCGATCGGGTTCGACGGGCGCTGCACCCCCGCAGCCCGCATCTCGTCGTCGATGATCAACTGATGGATCGGGTCGGCGTCGATACCCCAGGGGGCGGGCAGGTGCGGGGCAACGTAACCAGCCTTGGCCATCACCGGGCCCGACGGGTTGGGATTGTCGGCCAACCATTGGCGAAATTCGACCCGGCGAGGGTCATCGTCTGCAGGAAGCTCAAAGTCCATAGTGCCCCGAACCCTATTGTCGTCGACCAAGACCCACCAAAGCCCCGCTAACGCCTCGCCGAAACGATGGGGACCACTCCCCCTGCCCTGGCGACCCGACGCCTACTGTCGTACCATAGGCCGCACGACCTACGTGGTCGCACAACATCTTTCATTGCCTTTCCCCAACCTTCCGTTGGTTTGGAACGTGGATGAGTGGCGGCGTGATCCCCTACGAGATTTCCCCATGCGACAGCTTTCAACCCGATACCTGATGAGCCTGGCGATGCTCGTCGTGTTGCTGGTTGGATCCGCCGCGCCGCCGGCCACCGCCGACGATGGACCGACCGACTCGGCCGAATCACCCGACCCGGCCGATTCAGCCGAACCGGCCGAGTCAGCTACGCCGACCCCGGTTTCGTCGCTGATGCTTAGCGTGTACCGCTGGGCATCGGCCCCCGAACAAGCGGGCTGCGAACTGCCGGCCGGACTGGTCGCCGGCGTCGGCGAGGTCACCTCGCGCCACGCCAGCATCCAAGGCGCAACCGTCGATTACGACGGCACGGTGCGCCCCGGCATCTACGGCAATCCTGTCCTCACCACCGAGGGCAGCCCCGCCCCCGACACCGACCGAGGCCTGTGGGACGCCGACCCCGTCGGCGACCGCTCTGCCGGACCGTTCCAGTTCATCCCGGCATCGTGGGCCGACTTTGGCATCGACAGCAACGGCGACGGGTTCGCCGATCCACAAAACGTCTGGGACGCCGCCGGCTCGGCCGCTCGCTTTCTGTGCGACCTCGGAGCTGGCGACCCAAGTCAGGTCGAGGCAACGCTCATGGCGTACTTCGGTACCGACGAGTTCAGCGACCGGGTGCGTGCCGCCATGGCCCGCTTTGGTTCGGCCGTGAGCCGAAGCGTGGTGGGCGAGCCGAGCCAACTCGCCACCCTCACCGTCCAAGACGGCACCACTCGCCTGGCCGCACTCGAAACCGACGGCACCCCGGCACCAACCAACCCCGTCGAGCCAGTCGAAGGCGGAACCTTGTTGCTCGGCGACTGGAACGGCGACGGCCAGACCACTGCGGGCACGTACCGAGTCGACGACTCGGGCCAAGGACAGTTTGAGGTCGGCGACCAATCGTTCAGCTTCGGCGTGCCGGGCGATATCCCGCTGGTCGGCGACTGGAATGCCGACGGCATCGACGACATTGGGCTCTACGCCATCAGCTACGGCCAGCCGCTGTTCCTGCTCAAATCCAACGACCGGTTCATCGTGTCGCGGTTCGGCCAGATGGGCGACGTTCCCGTCATCGGCGACTGGGACGGCGACGGCTACGACGGGCCGGGCATTTTCCGACCGGCCACCGCTACCGAACCCGCACAGTTCATTCTGGCCGACCAACGAGGCCGCCAACTGGGCGGCCCGGTGAGCATCGACATCGAGGGTGGCATCCAAACCCAACCGGTGGTCGGCGACTGGAATGGCGACGGCTTCTCCGACTTGGGTGTTGCCCAAGCAAGCGCCAACCCCGATACCGGCACCCCGCTTCGACAGTTCAGCGTGCACGGAGCGCAAATGGGCGAGCTGGTGCTGGCTCCGGCGACCGCAATCGCCACCGGACGTTGGTCGCCCCGCCCGATTCCCCGAGTTGAGGTCGGCCAATCCTCGACGGCCACCACGAGCACCGGCCCAGACGCCGAAGCCGAAGAGGTACCGCTCGCTCGAGTCGGATCGATCACCGTCCACCAGGACATCGCCGAACCACTCGCCACGATGATCAACGCCGCGGCGGCGGACGGCATCGTCCTCGACGGTTGGGGATGGCGCAGCCATCAACGCCAGATCGAACTCCGGGCCCAGAACTGTGCCGATGTGTGGGAAACCCCGTCGAGCGAGTGTTCGCCGCCCACCGCCACCCCCGGCCATTCGCGCCACGAGATCGGCAAAGCCATCGACTTCCACGTCGGCGGCGTTGCCCTGTCTCGCACCACGCCACAGTTCCAGTGGCTGACTCAAAACGCCGCCGACTACGGATTCTTCAACCTGCCGTCCGAACCCTGGCACTGGTCGGTCGACGGCAAGTAAGCGCTGCTCCGGTAAGGACTTCACGAGAAAACTCGACTATGGCCCCGCTTGAGGGCCTCCCGCTAGTAGAGTTGACCGCTGGTTACCGAGTACATCTCAACTACAAGGAAACTCCCATGTCTGCATCCTCGCTTGCCTACCTCGATCCCGGCACCGGAAGCGTCATTCTCCAAGCTCTTGTCGGCGGTTTCGCTGGCATTGTTGTGGTCGCCAAAATGGGCGGCCGCCGGTTCCTCAGCTTCCTGCCCGTCATTGGCAAGAAGTACCAGGACCCGATTCAGCTCTCGAGCGCCGACATCGACGCCGAGATCGGCACCGAGTTCGTCGAGGCTGAAGAAGCCGATCTCGCCTCGCTTCTCGAAGACTGATCCAGCGCTCCTACCCCCACATCAGTGACCGCAGCAGCTGAGCCAGGATCGTTTCGCGACCCCTCGTCGCGGGTATTTGTCGCCGACGACCGCATCTACCGGGTACTCGACGACCAAGGCCGGGCCGACTTTGTGGCCACCGCCAAGGCTCCGTTCTTTAACCACGCGGTAAAGGCCGGCCAGATCGTCAAGACCAGCGTCGCCGACCCGGTACCGCCCGGCATCCCCGAGGGTTCCACTGAAGTACTCGAACACGAGCGCCTCTCGTTTGTGTCGTACCCGTACGAATGGTCGTTCTCGATGCTGCGCGACGCGGCGTTGTTACACCTCGACCTGGTGCGAGCGGGCCTCGACGACGGCATCATCACCAAAGACGGCTCGTCGTACAACATTCAATGGCGGGGCGCGACCCCGGTTTTTATCGACATTGGTTCGTTCGAGCCGGTACGCGACGGCGAACCCTGGTTTGGGTACCGCCAGTTCTGCGAACTGTTCCTCTACCCGTTGATGATTCAGTCGTACCGCGATCTGCCCTTCCACCCGTGGCTTCGGGGCGCCATCGATGGCATTACCCCCGCCCAGTGCCGCGACATGCTGCGCCGGCGCGACCTGCGACGCAAGGGCGCCTTCGCTCACGTGTATCTACAGGCTCGGCTCGAAGCCAAACACGCCGACACCGACGAGGTTGCGGTCGACACGTTGAAGAGTTCGGGCTTTAAGACCGACCTCATCAAACACAACATCGACAAGCTCCGCGGCGTGGTCGCCGGCCTGAAGTGGAAACGATCGGCCAGCGAATGGTCGAAGTACTCCGAGCGCGGCCACTACACCGACGACGATCTCAACATCAAACGAGACTTCGTGGTCGAGGCCGCATCGAAGAAACCCCGGAAACTGTCGGTCGATATTGGCTGCAACGACGGCTTCTTCTCCAAAGCGGTGCTCGAACACAGCGACTACGTGATCGCCGTCGACTCCGACCACTTGGTCGTCGACCTGCTGTACCAAAAGCTCAAACAAGAGGGCGAAGAGCGCATCCTGCCGCTGGTCATGAACCTCGCCGAACCGTCGCCCGGCCTCGGGTGGCGCAGCATCGAACGCAAACCGTTCATCGGCCGCCAACCCGTCGATATGGTCCTCGGCCTTGCGGTCGTGCACCACCTGTCGATCTCGAACATGGTGCCGCTGCCCGACGTGGTGGCGATGTTCGCCGACTTTGGTGGCGACGCGGTTATCGAGTTTCCGTCCCGCCAAGACCCCATGGTCGCCAAGCTTTTGCAAAACAAGCGCCAGGGCGTGCACGACGACTATCGCCTCGATGTCTTTGAGGCGGCGCTCGCCGATCACTACACGATCGTCAAGCGCACCGAGCTGCCCTCGGGCACTCGCACCCTATTCCACGTCGAGCAGTAGCTTCGCTGGCGCCCGAGCGCTCCTAGTTCTGGCGCAACACCTGGAATGAGTCGTCGGCGTACAAGGCGATGATGTAGAGGTTCTCGACCGCTCGTTTGTTGGTGAACAAGAAGCTCCAGCCCGAATCGACCAGGTTCTGGTCGTTGTAGCTGTCGGCCACGTCTTGTCGAGGAATGACTTGGTTTGGTCGGCCGACCACCTCGGCGCGTTCCATCAACAACACCGCTACGGGCAGCTCGCCCGACTCGGGGTCGGCGGCCCACCCAAACACCCGGCCGTCGGCCTCGCCGGTGACCGTCTCGGGCACCTGGTCGATGTTGCCGACACCGGTGGTGTTCTCGACACCCCAGGTGCGACCGTCGGAGGTGATCGATACCGGGTCGCCGGAGTCGTCGAGCACAATGTCCATCGGCGACCGGCCGCGGATGCCAAGCTGCACCCAGCCGTCGGGCGTGCGATGGGCGGCAGAGAACTCGATCTCGGCTCCGGCCGCCGCGTCGAGCACCGCGGGGTCGAGCATCACCATCGTTCGGCGATTCTCCTGCACCGGACCAGCACCGGCCGGGACGCCGTTGATCATCACCACGATGTCGCCTCCCTCGGCCGCGCCACCGCGCAGATGGCCAAAGAATCGGGCGGGAAGGAACTCTGACGATGTGGTCAGGCCCAGGTATTGGTCTTGGTTGGTGATGTCGAGCTCGCCCTCGACCGGGAGCGACGCAAAGGTGTCGAGATCAAAGTCGTTTCGGCCGGCGAGATGCAGGTACGACTCCGAAGCCCGTTGGCCTTCGGGGACCGCCCGCGCCAACGACTTGCGGGTTCGGTCCGACGCTTCGCTCAGGCTCGGCCCAAGCGGCACCTCGACGCCCTTACCCCACAGCCACAACCGGCGATCGTCGGGAGCGGGTTGCCGCAGCGAAATGCCGTCGATGTCAGGCGGGGAGATCTCGCCGTCGACCTCGGTGCCCAGCTCGACGCCCAGCACCTCGGCAATCGTCGGCAAGATGTCGATGGTGGCCGACCGGCGGTCGCTGATCTCTCCGGTCTGCTGGCCCGGGTACTTCACAAACAACGGAACGTGGGCCAACTCCCCCGCTGTGCGGCCGGTCGGCGACCGGCGGGGCAGCTCGGGCCGAAAGGCCGCGCCGTGGTCGGAGGTGACGATCAGCATGGTTTCGTCGAAGGTGGGCGAGGTCTCGAGTTCGTCGAGTAACTCACCGATCAACGTGTCGACGAACTCGAGCTGCAGTAGGTAACGGAACGCCGAGTTGTCGATCGTGGCCTTGTCGTCGACCCAGCCGTCGTCGCCCAGCCCGGGCAGGCCAACCCCGTTGTACCGGCGGCCGTCGGGCAACCGCTCCCATGGCACGTGAGGCAGGGCGACATGCAGGTACGAAACCGTGGGCTCGACCCGAGTTGCAGCCCGTTGGGTGAACGCCCGGAAGCGAGCAGCTTGGTCGTTGGCCCCGTCGGCGGCCATCCGCTCGGCGACCGTTTCGACCTCGGCGTCGGCGGTTTGACCATCGGTCTGATCGGCCGCCTCGTCATCGACCCGGGTAAATCCGGCCCACTGGTCTCCCAACGGAGCCAGGTTCGCTTCGGCAAACGGCCCCGGCAACAAAGCGTGGCCGGCGGCGACCAATCCGTCGGAGTACAACAACGAACCATCGACCTGATCGTCGGGGCCCTCCTCGCAGAGTTTCTGCGGGCAAAGCCGGGTAAGGAACTCATCGGCGTCGAGCACATGCGAAGGCGACAAATAGGTAAAGGTGTTTTTCGGGTAGGCGCTCGAATCGGGCGGAGTCTCGCGGCCCGACGGGTTCTTCCCCGTCGAGATCGCGGGGACGGCCCAGGTGGTACGACTCGAGACGGTCGCCGTCTCGCGATACCAGGTCGACATCTCGCCCAGCCGAGCAAAGTTCGGCAACTTGACCGCATCGATCTCGCCGCTGCTCGTCACCAGAGAGGCCGCCGGCAATTCGTCGAGCACGACGATCACCAGCTGGTTATCTTCGCTCGCTCCCTGGCCAACCGCCGAGGCGTCCGACGCCCCGACAAGGGTCGACACCGGGCCCCCAAACAAGAACCACAGCAACGGAAGCGGCGCCAGGTAACCAATAACCCGGAGCCCCGCCCGAAGCGGTTCAAGCCGAAAGAACCCCGTCCCGATCAACGCGGCGAGAACCACAACGGTCACCACCAGCGCCCAGGTCCCCCACGTGATGGGCCGTTTGATGATCGTGGCGATGAGGTAGCCGCCGAGCAGACCGACCACCGCCGAACTCACCACGGCGAATCCCTTGGGCCCGGCGGCTCGCGACACCGCGGCGATAGCGAAGGCGACGATCGCCGGCAACAACAGCACGCCTAACCCAAACAGCACGATGTCGAGGGTTTTCGACTGGTGGGCCACAAAGAACGACGGGTCGGCGCCGACCAGATCGAACACCGGCTGGGAGATCCCGAGGCTGGTGAGCCCAACGATCGACAAAAAGATCGTCGACCACCCAAATGCCAGGCCGCCATCGGGCGGGGCTCCGGGCTGAGGAGATGAGGATTCGACGACGAGCTTCACCGCTTCTCACCCTAGTAACGGTCCCCCGGCAGGTGGCGGCAATCATCTGGCTTCATCGAGCGATGATGAGACGATCCGGCACTCATTCAGATCACCTGATCTCTCGCCGATAAATCAGTGTGGCCCTCGTGACCCCCAACGTCGACCCGGTCGATGTCCTCATCGACCCCCGAACCGGCGACACGGTCGCGCCTGGCCTGGTCGATCGACGCATTTCGTTCACCTTCGACGACGTCGACCCGGTCTGGACACCGCTGGCGCCTGAATTTTCGTGCGCCGCAAACAGTGTGTCGCTGCTCATGCCCTACATCGAGCCGTATTTCGTGAAGTCGGTGCGGGCGTTCGTCGACGACCTCGAACCCGAGTTGGCCGCCGAAACCAAGGCCTACCTCAAACAAGAACTTCAACACCACGTCGCCCACCGGGCCTTCAACGATCAGATGGCCAAGCACTACAGCGGCGTCGGACGCATTGAACGGGGCATGAAAGCAACGATCGATTGGTTGCGCACCCGCCGCAGCGACCAGTTCAACCTGGCGTTTGCCGCCAGCTCAGAAACCATCGCCTACTCGGCAGCTCGCTGGGCGGCCGAACGCCGAGTCGAACTGTTCTCCGGGGCCGACCCGATCGCCGCGTCGCTCTTCTTGTGGCATCTCGGCGAAGAGGTCGAGCACAAGTCCGCAGCGTTCGATGTGTTCACCGCAGTCGGCGGCTCGCGACGGCATTACGTCAGTTCGATGATCTTGTCGATGATCCTGCTGATGATGTTCGTCGCCGCAGGCACGACCACGTTGTTGTGGCACGAACGCCGCCTGTTCCACCCGGTGGCGCACGTTCGCCTCTGGCGGTGGGCAATTCCGTTTGCCTTTGAAGTGCTGACCAACATGGTGATGTCCACCTTCTCCGGGCACCACCCGACCGATTTCGCCGATCCGAGCTTCTATGAGCTGTGGTTGCGCGAATACGACCCCGAAACCGGCACCCTTCCCGTCTGGAATGGCCGGTAACGATCGAGGCGGCCCTACTATCGGGGCGTGGCATCTCTCGAAGCAAACGGCATAACCATCGAATACGAAGTGCAGGGCGAAGGACCGCCCCTGCTCCTCGTCATGGGCCTCGGCGGCCAACTGGTCGATTGGCCCCAAGGGTTCGTCGACAAGTTGGCGGAGAACTTCACCGTCATCCGGTTCGATAACCGCGACAGTGGGCTCAGCACCGAGTTCTCGTGGGAACCGGCGACCTTCAAGGACCTCATCAAGGCCCAGGTGACCCGCAAGCGCCCCGACGCTGGGTACTTGCTCAGCGACATGGCAGCCGACGCCGCCGGACTGTTACGAGGTCTCGACATCTCTGCCGCGCACGTGGTGGGCATGTCGATGGGCGGCATGATCAGCCAGTGTCTGGCGATCGACCACCCCGAGTTGGTTCTCAGCCTCACCTCGATCATGTCGACCACCGGCAATCCCAAGGACGGCCGGATCGACCCCAAGCTCGGCATCAAGATCGTGCGACGGCCGGAAACCACCATCGACAACGCCGTCGAGGAATCGTTGTGGATGTTCTCGGAGATCGGTGGACCGCTGTGGGACCCAATCGTCCATCGGGCCCGGCAAGAAGAAAGCGTCGCTCGCAGCCTGCGTCCCAAAGGCACGGCCCGACAGCTCGCTGCCATCTCGGCGAGCCCCGACCGCACACCCGACCTGCAACAGCTCAACGTGCCGACGCTCGTTATCCATGGCTTGGTCGACCCGCTGGTCACTCCGTCGGGCGGTATCGCCACCGTCAAGGCCATCCCAGGGGCGCGGCTGTTGATGTTCCCCGACATGGGTCACGACTTGCCCGAACCCCGCTGGGACGAGATGGTCGAAGCAATCTCGGTGAACTCGCGGCGCGCCAAACGGCCGAGCATCACGATCTAGGACGCTCGACGACCTAGTTGGAAGGGCCCGCCGCCAGCGCCGACCACAACGCTCGGTAGCTGGGCCATCGCAGGTCGTCGGGCAGATAACCGTCGGCTTCAAGAATCTGGTGGAACCGGGCCAGGTTCCGAAACGGGATACCCGAGTCGACGTGATGGGCGACGTGGTAGCCAACGCCGTAGGGAACCATCAGCAACCGGGCCAACCGGGTTTGTTCGACGTGGTGGGTCGTCATCCGTCGATCGGGCGACCGGGTCATCCCGCCGTGCTCGGCGATGGCGCGTAGCCGGTTGAGCACTTGGTACACGGTGGCGTACGGCAGTGCCCACAGCACGGGATACGCCCACGCGTAGCCCGCGAGCCCAAAGAGCCCGAACACCACGGCCTGCCCGAAGAAGAACCGCAGACTCAGCGAAAGAAACTGGGGCTTTACCAGACCAGTAAACCGTGGCTTGAGGATGCGGTAGGCCGAAACGCCGGTGGCATCTCGGCGAGTCTTTCGTCGCATCGAGGCCTTGGCGATCGGGTAGAAGCTGTACAGGATGAAGTCGGGTTCTTTCGGCCCGAATTCATCACGGTGGTGGTTGGCATGGCCACGGCGATAGTGATGCGTGCCGGTACCAAAGGCCAGCCAGCCAACGATCGTGATGCCCACCAGGTCGTTGATGCGGCGGTTCGAGAACAAGAGTCGGTGGGCGCCCTCGTGATGCAGGATGAACATGGCGTTCTGGGCAACGCCCATCGCCAGAACGCCCGGTAGCAGCATCCACCACTGGCCCCGTTCGACCAGGGCGCCGACCCCGAGCACGATCAACGCCGGGAGCGCGATCGCCCACAGCACCGTCAGGGCGTTCGCCAGGTCGGGGATCTTTCGTAGCTCAGCGCGCAGTTCGGGAAGCGGCCGACCGTCGGGGCGCAACCGATCCGACCCACCAAACTGGCGGTCGGCAAGATCGGGGGCCATTCCCCCGGTGTAGTTGGCGACGATCTCGTCGTGTGACTCTGCGATGGTCATCGACTTGAGTATGACAAGATCCGGCCCAGAATTGAAGCGAACCCACCAAAGATCACGGGGCGACCACCGCGGCCGACAGTGTTTCGAGCGAACTGATCGCCGCGTCGCTGCGCTCGATAAGGGACCGATCGGTCGACCCGCCGTACAACACCGCCAAGGCGCCGGCGGCTCGAGCCGAGTCGATGTCGGTCGAGGAATCGCCCACCACGGCTAACGATGCCGCAGTTACCCCCAACCGTTCGGCGGCCGCCTCGATCATCCCCGGAGCCGGCTTGGCCCCGTACCCGGAGTCATACCCCAGCACCTCGGAGAAGTACTCGCTCCAACCGAGCGCCTCGAACTGTGCGCGAGCCGACACTTCGCTGTCGTTGGTCACCACAGCCAACGGCACACCGGCCGCGTGCAGCTCGCGAATGCAGTCGATCGCTCCCGGCTCGGCCACAACCGCTTTGGCGCCTTCGGCCACCACCGCATCTTCAAAGCGCCGAGGGTCGGCCCACGGCTCGACCAACACATCGACCGTTTCGACACTCTCGGCGACAAACGGCGACCCCGGTACCACGGCGTGGGCGACGAGGTCGTAGCCAATGGCGGCCGCTAAACCCTCGCACTGCTCGGCGGTGTCGCACACCGCCTCGATCGCAACCGCGACCGCTGGGTCCCACGTTTGGTGAAAGTCGACCAGGGTGCCGTCCTTATCGAAAGCCACCGCGGTGATCGGCCGAAACAGCGCTGCGAGATCCATCGCCCCATCCTGTCGCAACGATGAGCCAGCGGGTGGATCGGCGCGGTTCTGGTGGGCCACATGTCCGGACGTTAGATTCATCCTCGTGACGTCAGCTCCCTCGCCCGCTCCCTCCGCCAGCATCGATCCGTTCGCTCCGGCCAAACTCGGGCCGATCACCCTGAAGAACCGGTTCGTAAAAGCCGCCACCTTCGAGGGCATGTCGGTCAAGAACCGCATGAGCGACGCCATCATCGAGTATCACCGGGCGGTTGCCGAAGGCGGGATCGGTATGACCACGCTGGCCTACTGTGCGGTCGCCCGCGACGGCCAAGGTGCGCCCAACGAGATCGTGGTCGAGGAAGGCGCCAAGGGCGGGTTGGCCCAATTCGCCGACGCCATGCACGAGGCCGGCGCACTGGCGTCGATGCAGCTGGGCCACGCCGGCCCGGTCGGCGCGGTGGGCGGCGGCAACCGACTCGCCCCCTCGAAGGTGTTTGCGCCCCAGGCGATGAAGTCGACCACCCCGGCCACCGTCGACGACCTGCGCCGGATCATCGCCGACCACCGACGGTCGGCGATAATCGCCGCCGATGCGGGATTCGATGCCGTCGAACTCCACTTTGGCCACGGCTACCTCGTCAGCTCGTTTCTGTCGCCCAAGCTCAACCAACGCACCGACGACTGGGGCGGATCGCTCGAGAACCGGGCCCGCCTCGCCCGCGAGGTCGCCAACTCGGTGAGCGAAGCCGTCGGCGACCGGATCGCGGTCATCGCCAAACTCAACATGGCCGATGGCGTCGACGGCGGTATCTGGCTCGACGAAAGCCTGGCCACGGCCAAACTGCTCGAAGCCGACGGGGCGTTACATGGTCTCGAACTCACTGGCGGAAGCTCGTTCGAGAACCCGATGTATCTGTTTCGCGGCGAAGTTCCCGTCGCCGAGATGGCAGCCACCATGCCCAAAGCGGTGGGCGTGGCGTTCCGGCTCACGTCGAAGAGGTTCATGAAGGAGTACCCGTTCTCCGAAGCGTTCTTCTTGCCCTACGCCCGCCAGTTCCGGGCCGAACTCGACCTGCCGCTTATTCTGCTCGGCGGAATCAACAAGCTCGAAACAGCCCAAGAGGCGCTCGACGAAGGGTTCTCGTTTGTCGCCATGGGACGGGCGTTGCTGCGCGAACCCGACCTGGTAAACAAATGGCAGTCGGGCGAACGCACCGCCTCGTTGTGCATCCACTGCAACAAGTGCATGCCATCGATCTATGCCGGCACGCATTGTGTTCTGGTCGAACCCGACGAACGCCCGGGCGCTGCGACCTGGAAGTCGATCAACCCGCGGGGCTAAACCTCGAGCTGTTTGGCCAGCGCTTGGGTGGCCTCGATGAACTCTTCGACCATGTCGAACACCACCTGAGCGGCCGGCTTCGACTTGTTCATGTTGCCCACGATTTGGCCCACGAAGTAGTTCGCCAGCTGAGCCGAGCCTTCGTGATTGTGCGCTGCCCGGTCGATACGAGCGATCGCCTCGTTGACCAGAATCGGCTGCAGTGGCATCCCCAACGGCATGGGCGTCTCGGGATTCTCCCACTCTTCGGTCCACGAGGTCTTGAGCATCCGAGCGTGCTTCCCGGTGCGAGACCGCGACCGAATCGTGTCGGCCGAGGTGGCGGTAAGCATCTTTTCTTTCACCGTCGGGTGGGTTTCGGCTTCCTCGGTGGTGAGCCACACCGATCCGCACCACACACCCGCCGAGCCCAGCGCCATCGACGCAGCCATCTGGCGACCACGCCCGATACCGCCTGCACCCAAAACGGGCGTGTCGCCCACCGCGTCGACGATCTCGGGGATCAACACCATCGTGCCTATCTCGCCGGTGTGACCACCGGCTTCGGAACCTTGGGCGATGATGAAGTCAACGCCGGCCTGCACGTGACGTTCGGCGTGCACCGCTTTGCCGGCCAGCGCACCGGTCTTGACCCCAGCTTCCCGGCAGGCATCGATCATGTGCTTGGGTGGCGGGCCGAGGGCGTTGACCATCAACGCAGCATTCGAGGCCAACGAAATCTCCAGTTGTGGACCGGCGGAGTTACCCGAAAACGGTGCTGCGCCGTCCCCGTTCATCGCAAACGTGCCCCGGCGAGTGTCCTCGGCCAACGGTGGCACGTCGTAACGCTCAAGAATGTCGTCGACGTAGGCCTTGTGTTCGTCGGGAATCATCGCCGCGATATCGGCCACCGTGTACCCGCCCTCGCTATCGCCGGCGTACTTGGCCGGGATGATGATGTCGACGCCGTAGGGTTTGTCGCCCACTTCAGCTTCGATCCACGCCAAGTCGATTTCGAGCGCTTTGGGCGAATGGGCAACCGCACCGAGAACACCGATGCCGCCCGCCTTGGTCACCGCGGCAACCACATCGCGGCAATGGCTAAAGGCCAGAATCGGAAACTCGATGTCGAACATGTCGGTAATCGGCGTCTTCATGGGGCCAGACTCTATTGCGTGGCCCGCGGGCTCGCGAATCTGCTGGGCTCGAAACATGCGCTCGATAGCCCTTCGCTGCTAGAAACTCAGTACTGATCACCTACCAAATAGGTCAAGCAAGGGGAGCAACATTTCATGAGCAACGTCGAGGGTTCGATTCTCGGAAACGCCGTACTACGCCGGGAAGACCCAACCTTGCTGACCGGCGCCGACGAGTACTACGACGACCTCAAGATCGATGGTCTGGGCCACGTGCACTTCGTTCGTTCGGTGGTGGCTCACGCCACCATCACCTCGATCGATACGAGCGAGGCCGAGGGTATGCCCGGCGTCGTGGGTGTGTACACCTCCGAGAACGCTGGCGTGAACGACTTCCTCACCATGGTGCCGCCCGCCATGCCTCTGCCGGCCAAGGGCAAGGTCCGGTTCGTCGGCGACATCGTGGCCGTCGTGGTCGCCGACTCGATCGGTCAAGCGATCGATGCCGCCGAAGCGATCTTCATCGACTACGACTACCTCCCCGCCGTCATCGACCCGGTCGCCGCCGCCTCACCCGACTCGCCGTTGCTCTTTGACGAGACCGAGTCGAACGTGTGCTTCGCCACCAACCTTGGCGCCGAGGACGGCGACCCGACCGAAGGCGCCCACCACGTCACCGAACTTACGATGACGAGCCAGCGCCTCGCCGCAGTGCCTATCGAACCCAACGGCACGGTCGCCATCCCCAACGGCGACCAGCTCACCCTGTGGATCCCGAGCCAGAACCCGATCTCGATCCGCGACGTCATCGCCGGCGCGATCGGCATGGAGCCGGCAAACCTTCGCATTGCGGCCCCCAACGTCGTCGGCGGTGGATTCGGCCCCAAGGGCGGTGCCTACCCCGAACACGTGCTCACCGCGACCTTGGCCCGCAAGCTCAACCGGCCGCTCAAGTGGACCGAGGTGCGCAGCGAAAACATGGTCTCGATGCAGCACGGTCGAGCGATGACGATGATGGCCAAGATGGCCTTCGATGCCGACAACAAGATCACCGGCTTCGACGTCAACCTGTTTGCCGAGTCCGGCGCCTACCCGGCCATCGGCGCCATCCTCACCACCTTCACCCAGACCATGATTCAGGGCGTCTACGACATCCCGAAGATCCGCTACAACGCACTTTCGGTGATGACCAACACCACCCCCACGGGCGCCTATCGCGGCGCCGGTCGCCCCGAGGCCACCCAGCTACTCGAACGCATCCTCGACTTGGCAGCCGACGAACTGGGTGTCGACCCGGCCGAAATTCGCCGGGTCAACCTGCTCCAGCCCGATGCCTTCCCGCTCACCACTCTCGGCGGGGCGAACTACGACTCCGGCGAGTACGAAAAAGCGCTCGACGCCGCCCTCGAAGCCGCCGACTACCAGGCCCTGCTCGCCGAGCAGGCCGAGCGTCGGGCCAGCGGCAACCCGGTCCAGATGGGCATCGGCCTCAGCACCTACGTTGAGGTCACCGCCCCGGCTGGCCTGCACACCGAATACGGCGCGGTGAAGGTCAACGACGACGGCACGGTTACCGCCAAGGTCGGAACCAGTGCCCACGGCCAGGGCCACATCACGTCGTTCTCGATGATCATCGCCGACATGTTGGGCGTCGAGATGGACGCCGTAACGCTCGTCCAGTCCGACACCGACGAGATCCCTCGCGGGTCGGGCACCATGGGCTCCCGCTCGCTGCAGACCGCCGGCTCGGCATTGCATGTGGCCAGCGAAACCGTCCTCGGTAAAGCCAAAGACCTCGCTGCGCACATGCTCGAAGCCAGCAGCGACGACATCGTCAAGGGCGGCGGTGGCCTCCACGTTGCCGGTGTACCGGCCAACGCCATCACCTGGAGCGCGCTGGTCGCGGCGTCGAACGACGACGCTCAGCGGCCCGAGGGTATGGAGCCCGGCCTCGAGTTCGAACTCGACTTCGACGGCCAGGACGCCACCTTCCCGTTCGGTGCCCACGTCTCGGTGGTCGACGTCGACACCGAAACCGGCGAGGTCACAATGGTCCGCCACGTAGCGGTCGACGACTGCGGCCAGATTCTCAACCCGATGATCGTCGAGGGCCAGCAACATGGCGGTATCGCACAGGGCGCAGCCCAAGCCCTCTACGAAGGCATCATGTACGACGAAGACGGCAACCCGGTGACCGGAAACCTGATGGACTACGCCATCCCGGCCGCTTCGGAGCTCATCTCCTTCGATACCTACAACACCGAAACCCCGAGCCCCCGCAACCCGCTGGGCGCCAAAGGCATCGGCGAGTCAGGCACGATTGGTTCGACGCCCGCCATTCACAACGCGGTTATCGACGCCCTGTCGCACCTCGGCGTAACCCACATCGAGATGCCCCTCACCAGCCAGAAGGTGTGGGCAGCAATTCAGGAAGCTCGCTAGGGGGTTAGCCCAGCGCCGCGAGGCGCTCGAGCACCAACCCAAAGAACCCGTCGGAATCCACCTCGGTAATCCAGGTGGCGTTCGGCGGGTTGTTGGTTTTTCCCCACCAGTCGACCACGGTCATTCCCATGGTCAGCTCCGAGTCGACTTCGACATCGACGAATACCTTTTTGCCGGTGTAGAGCTCGGGTTTGAGCAGGTACGCAATGGTGGCGGGGTCATGCAACGGACCGCCATCGCCGCCGTAGCGTTCGACGTCGTAGCGCTCGTAGAACGACAGCATGGCCTGGCACTTGTCGCCAACGTCGGTGCCCAGCGCGCCAACCGACGCGACCCAATCTTTGCTCATCAACGCTTCGTGGGTGACATCGAGGGGCATGGCGACGATCGGTACGCCGCTGGCGAAAACGATCTTGGCGGCCTGCGGGTCGACGTAGATGTTGAACTCTGCGGCCGGGGTGATGTTGCCGCCCTTGAAGTAGCCGCCCCCCATCAGCACGATCTCGGCGATCTTGGGGGCGATGTCGGGGGCTCGGGTGAGGGCGGTGGCAACGTTGGTGAGCGGGCCAACCGGGCACAAGGTGATCGACCCGTCGTCGGCGGCCAAGAGGGTTTCGATCATCCAGTCGACCGCGTGCTGGTCTTGGAGCTGCATCGCTGGTTCGGCCCAGTCCGGCCCGTCGAGACCGGTCTTGCCGTGCACCTCTTCGGCGGTCACCAGTGATCGCTCGAGCGGTTCGGCACAGCCGGCGAAGATCGCCATGTCGGGGCGACCCGCCAACTCGCAGATGATCCGGGCGTTGCGGGTGGTGAGGTCGAGCGGCACGTTCCCGGCGACACAGGTAAGGCCCAAGACGTCGAGTTCTTGGGACGAACCCAAAGCCAGCAAAATGGCCAGGGCGTCGTCTTGGCCCGGATCGGTATCGATGATTACTTGACGTTTCGTCATATCTTGTTTCCCATCAGACCGTGACGTTAACAACCAAATAGCTCAGCGCAACCCAAACCGGATTCGCCGGCCACGGCGTAGAACAGAAAAACCCGCTCCCCAGAGCCGTCGCGGTGCACGAACACCGCCGGATCTCGCAGCTGATTCACCTGCCCGACGGCCACGCTGCGTAGCGATGGCTCTATGGGTTGATCGCTCCCCTCCCACGGGTACTCGGGCCGCAGCACCTCGACCGGGTCGGTTGCGGCCCACTGGTCAAAGCTCGCCGAAAGGTCGATCGTGGAGCACACGATTCGCTCGGGGGCATCGCCAACGACGGTGTAGAAGACAAACAAGGTGTCGTCGCGCACCAACAGCGCCGAATGACGCATGGCTTTGGTGAACAGGGTGGGGCCCGGTTGCATGTCGGCGCGACCCGGACCCACCCGCCACATCTGGCCCGGCATCGTCAGGGCGTAACGCCGGCCTCCGTGGTCGAAGGCTCGCAGGTAGGTGCCAGAAATGATTTTCGGGTCGACCACAAAGTGCAAGCCGTCGGCCGACCCCGCCACTCGCGACTGCTGGTTCGCCAACGACGCAAGACCGTGGAAATACATCACGATCTCGCCGGACTCGTGGTCGACATGAACATCGGGCGATGCGATGTGGGGGTGCGTGATGTCGTCGAGCACCGAATTGCCCAAGGGGGCACCAAGCGCTTGTTCGTAGCGAGCCGTGACGCGGGCCAGTTCGTCGTCGGTCACCGGTGGCGGCTCGGTCAGAAAGTGCGACTCGTGAAGCTGTAGCGACCCGGGGGCGTGCACGGTCCAGGGGCCGGTGGGGTGCTCGGCGTACGCCAGGCGGATGTACCCGCCCTTGTGGTCGGCGAAATAGAGATAAAAGGCACCCAACGGATCCGCGACCCACTCGGGCACTTCGATAACCGACGGGCCGTTGATGTTCTCGCCGAGTGACGGGTCGCTCGCCGGCGTGATGATCGGGCCGTCGCCAATCCGGACGGCCCGCAGGTTCGACCGGTCAGCCGACATGGGCGGCGCCGCCATCGATCGGGATTGTTAACCCGGTCAGATAGCCTGCGTCGTCGCTGGCGAGGAACACCGCAACCTTGCCAATATCGACCTCGGCGTCGCCAAAGCGACCCATTGGAATGAACGACAACGATCGGGCGTACGCCTCGGCGTCGGTCTTGGAGAAGTCTTCGAGCGCGGGCGACTGGGCCAGCGGCAAGATCGCGACGGTTCGGATTCCGTCCTCGGCCCATTCCCACGCCGCGGTTCGGGTCAGGACCCGGATCGCCTCCTTTGCCGCGGCGTAGGGGCCACAGCGGATCGGATCGGGTTTTACGCCGGCTCGACTGCCGAGGTTGATGATCACGCCGCCTTGCTTGAGATGCGGGTGGCATTGCTGCATGAACCGCAGCGATGCCAACGGCCCAGACTCCCAGCTGGCCGCCATATCTTCGTCGGTCACGTCAAGCAGCGGGCCCCGCACCACCTCTTGGGCGTTGTTGACCAAGATGTCGACCGTGGCGAACTCGGCGACCGCCGCGGCGACCGTCGCTTCGATGTCGGCTTGAACCTTAACATCGCACCGGACCGAAATGGCGGTGCCGCCGCGTTCGTCGATCTCGGCTTGCACGGTTTCGCACTTGGAGACGGTTCGCCCGGCGAGCACCACACAGGCACCAGCATCGGCCATCGCCAATGCAATGCCTCGACCAACGCCTTGGCCGGCGCCGGTAACGATGGCGACTCGCCCGTCGAGAACTTGGGGTACTTCTTCGCTAGCCATCGATACTTTCTCTTTCTAGTGACTTTCTCGGGTCCGCGCATGCGCACCGATCGCATCTCGGAACAGGGGAAGGTTCTCGCTATACATGTCGAGCTGCTCACCAACTTGGGTGGGGGTGAGGCCTTTGATGTGCACCCGGATATTGACGGTGTCGCACGCCGACTCGGCCAACACAACCGCCAGCTTTTCCGCCGCCTCCGCGGGGGTCGCGCCGCTGATGAGCGAGTCGTAGTCGCCCCAGTTCTGCTGGGCCTTGTCCGAGGCATAGCTGCGATAGTGCGCCATCTGGGCTGCCATCTCTTCGGTGGGCGGCTCGCCGACCCACACCCGACGAATCAGGATACGAGCCGCTTCGCCGCCTGCCGCCAGGTACTCCTCGGACAAGGTGCGGCTGATCTCGGGCGGTTGCAACGAGTCGTAGAGGATCGCCAGCTGGTGTTTGGCCGCCCGGCGAACCGCCGCCTTGCTTTGGGTGCCGACCGCCATCGGGAGCGGGTGATCGGCGAGGTACCGCACGGCCCGATCGTCGTTGAGCGGGGTGGGGTCGCTGCCCCGCAACGCCGACACCGTTGGCGGCAGCGCCGCCTTAAATCGGTCGATGATTTCGTCGAACGGCACTTCGGCCAGCTCGAAGTCGACCGGCAGCGCACCGGCCGCAAACCCTGCGCCGACCCGGCCCGGATAGGCGACCGCAAGCCAGGCGAGGTCCTCGACCACCAACGCGTACGGCTTGATCGGCAACAACAGCGGGCACGGTGCAGCCCAGCCTCGATCCATCGCTTCGAGCAAGAACCCGGTGAGTTGCACCGGGTTGGGGAGGTACCCCGGGAAGTTGGCGTGATGCTCCGACACCATCACCCCGTCGAATCCCGCCTCCCCCGCCTGGTGGGCTTGCTGGCGGAGCAGGTCGACCTGCTCGACCGGGCCAACGTCGTGGGGATACAACCGCAGCGACACCGATCCGTTGGCGAGCGGCTCTGGCGTTGGGGTGGGGTTCGTCATTCGAAGCGCTCCCGGATTGCTGGGTTGGTGACAAATACCGGGAGACCGGATTCGGCAAGTCCCGAGCGACTTGGGCCGCCGTCGACCGCCATCGTCTGGCCGCTGATGTACGACGACAGGTCCGATAACAAGAACAGCACGGCGTTGGCGATGTCGTCGGGGACCCCTCGACGGCGCAGTGGGATGGCGACCGTTGCCGGATCATCGTCGCCCGGCTTTCGCCCGGACCGGGGGGTGTTGATCGTGCCGGGGGCAACGCCGTTGACCCGAATACCGTACCGACCCCACTCGCTCGCCATCGCTCGGCCCAACGAGTCGAGACCGGCCTTGGCGGCGCCGTATCCCGAAAGCAGCGGTTGGCCTTTGCTGGCGATCGAGGAGATGTTGACCATCGACCCGGGCTGGTCGGCGGCGATGAGACCTTGGGCCACGTGCTGGCAGGCCACCAGCGCGTACCGAAGATTGGTTGTGAGTAGGTGGTCGAGCGACTCGAGGGGGTACTCCTCGAGTTTGTGCCAGTACTGCGGAGTCGCACCACCAACCACATTCACCAGCCCATCGACGACCACATCGAGCTCGCCTGCGCCGCCCGACAACGCGTCACGAAGCGCCTGCGGATCGCTCACATCGGCGACCGAGGTTGCGATCCGCCGACCGAGCGCACCCACCGCCTCTGCGACGTCGTCGAGGTGGTCGGATTGGTTGCTGATGGCCACCACATCGGCGCCAGCTTGGGCCACGGTCGTGCACACCGCCGAGCCGATTCCGCCGCCCCCGGCCCCCACGAC